>QKGU01000035.1 GCA_003250325.1 Paludibacter sp. | reverse complement strand
AATAATTAGGTGTGAAGCCTAAAGATTGTTGATTTGAAGTTCTTGTTTTGAACATAATTGGTTGATTATTCGTTCCTTAATTGGAATATTAACCGACAAAATGAGTCGGTTTGAAAAATCAACGATTATGCTAAAAATTGCTGTTTTAGGAACAGGTACGGTGGGAGATACCGTTGGTTCGAAACTTATAGAACTTGGACATTCCGTGATGATGGGATCGCGAACTGCCAATAATGAAAAAGCACTTGCATTTGTTTCAAAACATAAAGAACGGGCAAGTGCAGGAACTTTCAAAGATGCGGCCAATTATGGCGAAATGATTTTTAATTGCACTTCGGGTGCTGGCTCATTGGCTGCATTGGAAATGGCAGGAGCCGAAAATCTGAACCGAAAAGTGATTGTGGATATTGCCAATTCCCTTGATTTTTCGAATGGAATGCCACCTTCGTTGTTGTATTGCAATACCAGTTCGTTGGGGGAAGAAATTCAAAAAGCTTATCCGATGGCGATGGTAGTGAAAACCCTGAACACCATGTGGTGTGGTGTAATGGTAAATCCGGAAATGATAAACGATGGAGATCATAATGTTTTTATGAGTGGAAATGATGGCGATGCTAAGAATCACGTCAAAGAAATCTTGAAATCGTTTGGCTGGAAGGAAAGCAATATTATTGATTTGGGAGATATAAAAACGGCTCGTGGAACTGAAATGTATTTGCCTTTGTGGCTGAGTATTTATGGCAGTGAAAAAATGGGAGCGTTTAATATTAAAGTTATAAAATAGCTTAGCAATAAGAAGTATGAAATTTTTTGCAACCTCACTGGTGTGTCAGCTCGATAAGTTGACCATTGAAAAAGAGCCTATTGCTTCCATTGATTTAATGGAAAGGGCTGCTGAAGCCATTTACAGAGAGTTTATAGAACTTGTTCCCACGGGTTCTTCGGTATGTGTTTTGGCAGGTCAGGGAAATAATGGCGGAGATGCCCTGGCTTTAGCCAGAATGTTGCTGAAAGATGATTACGACGTGAAAATATATTTAATTCATCATGGCGACTTTTCGGTAGACTGTGAGAAAAATCGTGAACGGTTACTCTACGAATTTCCAGATTCGTTGAAAGTGTATAATCATGAGTTTGTTGCGCCCGAAATATTACCTGAAACTATTATTGTCGATGGACTTTTTGGTTCGGGATTGAGTCGTCCGGCCGCGGGAGTTTTTGCTGATGCTATAAAATGGATGAATGAATCAGGGAATATTATTGTTGCTATAGATATTCCTTCCGGTTTGCAGGGAGAAGAGAATAAATTTTCTGAAGAGCTGGCAATTGTGAAAGCGAATTTCACGCTGACACTTCAATTTCCGAAATTATCGTTTTTGTTTGCAGAAAATGAAAAATACGTTGGAGAGTGGAAAGTGCTGGATATTGGAATCTTGCCAAAAGCAATTGAAGAAACGCACAGCAACTTGTTTTATCTCGAAAAAAACGATATTTTACAACTAATTAAGTCTCGATCGAAATTTGCGCATAAAGGAACTTGTGGTCACGCGTTGATTTTTGCCGGAAGCAAAGGTATGGCAGGTGCTTCTGTTTTGTCGTCGAAAGCCGCACTTAAGTCAGGCGCAGGCTTGGTGACGGTTCATGGTCCTGAGTGCAATCGTGTTATTGTTCAAACTGCAATTCCGGAAGTTATTTTTCAGTCGGACGCTAAAGAAGATTATATTTCAGAATTTCAGGATATTGATAAATACGATGCCATTGCTATTGGCCCCGGAATTGGATTGAATGATGAAAGTGCTTCTTTTGTGAAAAATCTGATAGAGAAGCTGGATAAATCGTGCGTGGTGGATGCCGATGCGTTGAATATAATAGCAAAAGATGTTACTTTACTTGATTTACTGCCTGAAAAAAGTGTTCTAACACCACATCCAAAAGAGTTTGAACGTATTTTTGGCGAAAGTGCTACTTCCTTCGAGCGGGTAATGAAAGCACAGGAAGCAGCTCAACGCTATAATATTATCATAGTTCTGAAAGGGGCAAATACATTGATTGCAATGCCCGATGCAACCTTGTATTTCAACAGCACAGGAAATTCCGGTATGGCTACGGCCGGTACAGGCGACGTATTGACAGGGATGATTGCAGGGTTATTAGCCCAGGGATATTCGCCGGAAGATGCAGCAAAGATAGGTGTGTTTTTACACGGCCTGGCTGGCGATCTTGCTTTGGAAGAAGAATCTTACGAGTCGCTAATTACTGAAGATCTGATTTCTAAAATTGGTGCTGCTTTCGTCGCTTTGAAAGCTTAATCTTCCTTTCAAAAGTTAAACTTTACTTTTTTCGAATGAATTGTTGATGTTTTTTGTTCTTAACCGAACAAAATGAGTTTATTTTGCATTCAATTAATAAGTCTATTAAATAATATTATTAAATATGAGTATTAACCTTGAAGTATCTATGGAAAAATTGATTCTGGAGGCCGCTGAAAAGTTGTTTCTGGAAAAAGGATTTGATTTGACTTCGACAACACAAATAGCAAAAGAAGCCGGTTGCAATCAGGCTTTGGTGCATTATTATTTTCGAACAAAGGACAATCTGTTCAATATGATTTTTGAATCGAAATTTAATGCGTTTTTTCAGCAGGTTTTTGATTCAACTCATCTGACAAGTCTTAGTTTTATTGATAAAATTAAATATATCTCTAATTCGCATTTCGATTTATTGCTGGAAAATCCAAATATGCCAAAATTACTTGTCAATGAGTTGTCCAGAAGAAAAGAGAACATCGGCATATTAAGAGAAAAACTTAAAGATATACCAGAAAAATTGTTTGCAATGATGAATACAGAGTTGCAGGAGGAAATTAAAGCAAAAAGGATAAAAGATCTAACCTTTATTGATATATTGTTTGTTGTTATATCATTAAACGTTTCGTTGTTTCTTATGTTTCCGTTAGCAGCCGACCTGCTTAATTTTAGTGAGAGACAACGCAAGTTAATAGTAAATCAACGCAAAACAGAAAATCTGAACGTAATTTTGAGTTATTTAAGACCATAAATATTTATTGAAAATAAAATGAAGAATGTAATTAAAATTTTGTTTCTCGCTTGTCTGCCTGTGTGGACTTTCGGACAATCGTTGACTTTGGAAGATTGTCAGACAAAAGCACGAAATAACTATCCGCTTCTGAAACAATACGGATTGATTGAAAAAACGGAAGCCTACAATTTGAAAAATGCCAATAAAGCGTATTTGCCTCAGCTTAGTCTGGGAGTAAAAGCAACTTATCAATCTGATGTAACTGAAATTCCTTCCCAATTATCAACGGTAATTTCGCAAATGACAGGGCAACCATTTTCGTTTCCGTCACTCAGTAAAGATCAGTATCAGGCGGTGCTTGAACTGAATCAGGTGATTTGGGATGGTGGCTTGGTGAGTGCTCAGAAAAAAAGTATTAAAGCCGGAGCAGAAGCGGACAAACAAAAACTGGAAGTTGATCTTTATGCGCTGAATGACAGGGTGAATAACTTGTTTTTTGGCATTATGCTTATAAATGAGCAACTGAAACAAGTAGCGATTTTGCAGGACGAACTTGGTGTGAACTACAAAAAAGTGCAGGCGTATGTGCAAAATGGAGTGGCGCAACAATCGGATTTGGACGCTGTGAAAGTGGAACAAATTAATGCCAACCAAAAAGAAACAGATTTGAAAGCGGCCCGTAAAAGTTATATGGAAATATTATCGGCTTTTGTAGGAGAAACAATTAGTGAAAATACTCAATTTGAGAAACCAACATTGCCCGAAACAGATTTATCGGCGGAAAATAAACGTCCTGAAATATCATTTTTTGCAGCACAGGAAAAAGTAATTGATTCGCAACGAAGTGCCATTTTTGCTTCAAATTTACCAAAAATCGGTTTGTTTGCGCAGGGTGGTTACGGCCGTCCGGGACTGAATATGTTTACTTCAGAATTCTCACCGTTTTACATTGGAGGCGTTCGACTTTCATGGAATATAAGCGGATTTTATACCCAGAAAAATAATCTGAATAAAATTGATGCAAGCAAAAAAATAGTGGAAGTTCAGAAAGAAACTTTTCTTTTCAATAATAATATGCAAACTAAACAACAAAGCAGTGAAATTGAAAAGTTGAAAACCACGCTTAAAAATGATGATGAAATAATTGGCTTGCGCACCAATATCAAGAAAGCTTCGGAAGCAAAGGTGGCAAACGGAACGTTGACGGTAACCGATTTACTTCGCGATATTAATAACGAAAATATAGCTCGTCAGTCACGTGCGTTGCACGAAATTCAACTTTATATGAGTGCTTACCAACTTAAAAACAACACCAACAATTAATTCAGAAATAATCGATTAAACATATTATAAAAACAGCATTATGAAAACAATTAAAATATTACCGGTGCTTTTATCTGTTTTATTCCTCGCGTCCTGTGTAAAATCTGATGGCGATTTTGATGCAGCCGGAACATTCGAAACAACCGAAGTGGTTGTGTCGGCCGAAGCTGCCGGAAAAATCATGCAGTTTGATTTGGAAGAAGGACAGCAGCTCACCGAAAATCAGGTGGTTGGATATATCGATAGCACACAATTATTTCTGAAAAAAGAACAATTACTGGCATCTCAAAAAGCGTTGTTGAGCCGTCGTCCTGACGTAAAAAAACAAATTGCAGTGCTTGAACAACAGGTTGCCACTGCTAAAACAGAAAAGAAACGTGTTGAAAATCTGGTAAAAGCAAATGCTGCCACTACCAAACAGCTCGACGATGTGAACGCACAGATTGCAGTGTTGGAAAAACAATTGACAGCCAGCAAAACAACACTTGAGTCGACCGATGCTGGAATGAACAACGACAACAATGCGCTGAAAGTACAGGTTGAACAACTTAACGATCAGTTGGCAAAATGCCACATTTCAAGCCCGATTTCGGGAACTGTTCTTGCTAAATATGCCGAAAAAGGGGAATTGGCAGGTGCAGGAAAAGCGTTATTTCGTGTTGCAAATATCGATAATATGATCCTGCGTGCCTACGTGATTAACGAACAGCTGACAAAGATTAAACTTGGACAAAAAGTAAAAGTGACGGTTGATTTCGGCGAAGAACAAAAACAATACGATGGAGAGATAAGCTGGATTTCGAGCAAATCGGAATTTACACCAAAAACGATAGAAACACGCGACGAACGCGCGAATTTGGTTTATGCGATTAAGGTAAACGTGAAAAACGATGGTTACCTGAAAATTGGTATGTACGGAAATGTGAGATTTTAATCAAAGGAATTTTTCTGAATGAACAACAATCAAAACATAGCAGAAACAGCTATTTCGTGTTCGGGAATTTCGAAAAACTACAAGAAAGTAGAAGCTGTAAAAGATGTAAGCTTTGAAGTTTCGCGTGGTGAAATTTTCGGATTAATCGGACCGGATGGCGCCGGTAAAACATCGCTGTTTCGTATACTGACTACGCTAATTCTGGCAGACAACGGAACTGCGACTGTCAACGGATTTGATGTGGTGAAGGATTACAAAAAAATTCGTGAATGCGTAGGGTATATGCCTGGCAGATTTTCGCTTTATCAGGATTTGACGGTGGAAGAAAATCTCGAGTTTTTTGCAACGGTTTTTAATACCACGATTGAAGAAAATTACGAGCTGATTAAAGATATTTATGTGCAAATAGAGCCGTTTAAAACCCGCAGGGCTGGAAAACTTTCGGGCGGTATGAAACAAAAGCTTGCGTTGAGTTGCGCATTAATTCATAAACCAACCGTTCTCTTTCTGGATGAACCGACCACAGGTGTAGATCCGGTTTCGAGAAAGGAATTTTGGGGAATGCTGAAGAATCTGAAAAAACAGGGAATCACCATTTTAGTTTCTACTCCGTATATGGATGAAGCCAGCTTGTGCGATCGAATTGGATTGATTCAAAACGGAGAATTTCTCAAAATCGATACTCCAGACAATATTATTTCGCAATTTGCCGAAAATCTTTGGGCTGCAAAGAGTGAAAATATGCATACGCTTTTAGGCGATTTACGTGCGAATGAACACATCAAAAGCAGCTTTGCTTTCGGCGATTCGATTCACATAACTATTGCTGAAAATTATGAGGTGGAGAAACTGATAGAAGAATTGAAACAAAAAGGACATAAAAAAATATCAATCAAACCAATTAAACCGGGAATTGAAGATTGTTTTATGGAACTGAGTCAATCGGCTTAATAATAGAATGCAATGAACGATACAACATCAAATCAGGATAAAGTAATTATCACCGAAAACCTCACAAAGAAATTTGGTCATTTTACGGCTGTCGATCATATTTCATTCGAAGTGAAAAAGGGTGAAATTTTTGGTTTCTTGGGAGCAAATGGTGCCGGAAAAACAACTGCTATGCGTATGCTTTGCGGTTTGAGTATTCCCACGAGCGGAAAAG
The DNA here is from genome assembly GCA_003250325.1 of Paludibacter sp. Taxonomy (GTDB): domain Bacteria; phylum Bacteroidota; class Bacteroidia; order Bacteroidales; family Paludibacteraceae; genus Paludibacter. Next base: position 7,031 of record QKGU01000035.1, on the reverse strand, counting down.
GAACCGTTGCAGGGTATGACATTTTCAAACAGCCGGAAATGGTGAAGCGCAGCATTGGTTATATGAGCCAAAAATTCTCACTTTACGAGGATCTGAAGGTGTGGGAAAATATTGAACTTTTTGGTGGAATTTATGGCATGAACGACAAAGAGATTGCTCAGAAAACCGATGAGTTGATGAAAACACTGGACTTCGAAAACGAACGTGATAAACTGGTAAAATCACTTCCTCTTGGATTCAAACAAAAGCTGGCTTTTTCGGTATCTATTTTCCACAATCCACAGGTGGTTTTTTTGGATGAGCCTACTGGTGGTGTCGACCCGATAACCCGTCGTAAATTCTGGGAATTGATTTATGCGGCGGCTGCAAGCGGAATCACAGTGTTTGTTACAACCCATTATATGGACGAAGCTGAGTATTGCGACCGCGTATCGATAATGGTCGATGGAAAAATTGAAGCATTGGATTCACCTGAAAATCTTAAGAAAACATTTAATGCAACCAGTATGGATGGTGTTTTTCAGCAGTTAGCCAGAAAAGCTAAACGAGTTGACAGTTGACAATTGACAATGCATAATTAAATGATGGAAAATACAATTCAACATAAATCATATGCTTTTGCACTGAGGATTATAAAAGCTTATAAGTTTCTAAATACTGAACAAAAGGAATTTATTTTATCCAAACAATTACTCAGAAGTGGAACAGCAATCGGTGCTTTGGTGAAAGAAGCTGAACATGCCGAATCAAAAGCTGATTTCATACATAAAATGAGTATTTCGCTTAAAGAAGCAAATGAAACAGAGTATTGGCTAATGCTTTTACACGATACTGAATATCTGGACGAGAAATCATTCGCATCAATCATCACAGATTGTCAGGAAATTATAAAGATGCTGATTAGTATTATCAAAACGGCAAAATCAAATATCAACCATAAATAATTCTCAATTGTCCATTGCCAACTATACATTGTCAACTGTCAATTATCCATTGATAAACTTATGAAACAACTATTATCATTTATTCGGAAGGAATTTCATCATATTTTCAGAGACAGAACCACCGTGATGATTCTGCTTTTGATGCCCATCATTCAGATTATTCTGTTTGGTTTTGCCATGTCGCAGGAAGTGAAAAATACGCGGATTGTTGTGTTGGCAAATAATATGGATGAAGTAACACGCAAACTGATTGAGAAAATCGATGCCAGCAGTTATTTTGAAGTAGCGGTTGTAGCGCATAATACAAAAGATATTAATGTGGCTTTCCGCGATGGAAAAGCAAAACTGGCAATTGTGTTCGAAGATCATTTTGCGGATAATATAAAACATACGGGTAAGGCTAATATTCAACTTATTGCTGACGCAACCGACCCGAATGCTGCAACTTCTTTTGTTTTTTATGCTTCGAATATTATAACAGCCTATCAGAAAGAACTTACTCCGGTTCAAACAGCAGGCGGGTTTGTACAACCTGAAGTAAAAATGCTTTACAATCCGCAAATGGTGAGCGCATTCAACTTTGTTCCCGGAGTGTTAGGTATGATTATGATTTTGATTTGTGCTATGATGACTTCGATTGCCATTGTTCGAGAAAAAGAAATGGGAACCATGGAAATTCTTTTGGTGTCGCCCATGAAACCGATTTACACCATTCTTTCTAAGATTGCACCTTATTTTGTATTATCGGTTGTTAATTTCACTACCATCATTTTATTGTCGGTTTTTGTTCTGAATGTGCCTATTGCCGGAAGTTTTATCAGTCTGGTAGTGGTTTCATTACTGTATATTTTTGTGTCGCTGGCTCTTGGATTGCTTATTTCAACCATTACCAGTTCGCAGCTGGCTGCTATGCTTATTTCTGGTATGGGACTGATGATGCCGGTGATGCTGCTTTCCGGAATGATTTTTCCAGTTGAAAATATGCCGGGTGTTTTACGATTTATTTCCAATTTCGTTCCTACTCGTTGGTATATTGATGCGGTAAAAACCATTATGATTAAAGGGTTAAGCATCATGGATGTGACAAAAGATGTGGGGGTGTTAGCACTTATGGCTACTGTTTTGATTATTGTCAGTATGAAGAAATTTAAGGTCAGATTGGAGTAGTTTAAACGATAAGGAGTAAGGAGTAAGGAGTGAGGAGTGAGAAGTAAGAAGTAAGAAGTAAGAAGTAAGAAGTAAGGAGTAAGGAGTGAGGAGTAAGAAGTGAGGAGTAAGAAGTAAGAAGTAAAGAGGTTTAATGCCCATAAGAATTGCAGAAAAATAATTATTGTGTAGATACACAGGCTTACGATTTACAAGTAAACAAAGATATAATAGCCGAAATAGTTGTGTTTCGTTCGTTGCACATTTTCAATCGATTTTTGACTTGTAACTAAATTCTTGTAACTATTTATTTTTTGAAAGAAAGTACATTATGATAAAATATTTATTAAAGAAAGAGTTCAAACAGCTTATTCGACATCCTTTTTTGCCGAAAATGATTTTTATGTTTCCGCTGATGGTCTTACTCGTATTTCCATGGGCTGCGAGCTACGAGATTAAGAACATGAATCTGAGCATTGTGGATAATGATCACTCAACTTTTTCGCATAAATTGATTGATGCTATTACAGCATCGGGATATTTTAGAATTACTGATGTTTCGGGTACGTATAATCAGGCATTAAAAAGCATTGAAAATAACAAAGCCGATATTATCGTTGAAATTCCTCATAACTTTGAAAAAAGTATTGTAAATGGCGAAGGTGTGAAGGTTATGGTTTCTTCCAATGCCGTAAACGGAATGAAAGGGAGCGTGGGAATGACTTATATTTCCAGTATTATCGGTGGTTTTAATAATACGATAATATCCGAAGACTATCCTGAAATGGCTACCGGCAGTTTTTCTCCCATTCAGATTGATTCACAGTTCCGGTTTAATCAGCGGCTGAATTATCAGGTTTTTATGGTGCCGGCACTTATGGTTATGATTCTCACGTTGCTCTGCGGATTCTTGCCTGCAGCTTCTATCGTATTCGAGAAGGAACTCGGAACTATGGAGCAAATCAATGTGACTCCTGTTCCTAAGTTTACGTTTATTCTGGCTAAGTTAATTCCATTCTGGATTGTAGGATTTATTGCTATTACTATCGGTGCGTTGGTTGCCTGGCTCGATTACGGTCTTGTCCCTGTAGGGCATTTTTATGTGTTTTACACCTTTGCTGCAATCTATATATTAGCTATTTCCGGTTTAGGAATTATTATTTCAAACTATGCTCATACCATGCAACAAGCGGTGTTCATTGTATTCTTTTTTATGATGTTGTTTATCATGCTCAGCGGATTGTATACTCCGGTTGATAGCATGCCGGAATGGGCACAGTGGATTGCAGCTTTTAATCCGTTGAAGCATTTAATGATTGTAATGCGATCAATTTACCTGAAAGGAAGTGATTTTGCTCAGTTGTTTAAAGAACTTATTGTACTGGTTGGTTTTGCGGTGTTCTTTAATGTATGGGCAGTATTGAGTTACCGGAAAAGTAATTAATAGAAGTTATTCCGAGAATTCTTCAAGAACTTTTGAAACCGAGCCATAAATCGATAAAAGATTTTTGGCCCGGTTTTCATCTATATTTAGTTCGCTTTGTAGCATTTTTACGGCACGTTTCAGGAGCTTTGCGTTGGTCAGCTGCATATTTACCATGCTGTTTCCTCTTACCCGTCCGAGTTGAATCATGGTAGTTGTTGATATCATGTTCAAAATCATTTTTGTTGCAGTGCCCGATTTCATTCGTGTGCTGCCTGTAACATATTCTGATCCAACAATTGCTTCAATTTTAATATCTGAAAATTCAAGAACGGGTGCTTCAGGATTGCAGGTAATGCAAGCGGTGAAAATTCCATTTGTCTGACAGTTCTTTAAAGCACCAATCACATAAGGAGTTGTGCCTGAAGCGGCAATTCCAACAACTACATCATGTTCATTTATAGCGAATTTCATTAGATCCTCCCAGCCTCGTTGCATATCATCTTCGGCGTTCTCAACCGGAATTCGCAATGCCTGATCGCCCCCGGCAATAATTCCAATAACGACATTTTTTAATCCGAAAGTAGGTGGGATCTCGGAAGCATCCAATACACCCAGTCGACCACTGGTGCCTGCGCCGATATAAAATAAACGACCTCCTTTTTTCATTTTCGGAACGATAACATTAACTAATTGCTCAATTTCAGGAAGTTTACTTTTTACAACCAAAGCTACTCTTTGGTCTTCTGAATTAATTTCGGTAATAATTTCAGAGATGGATTTATTCTCCAAATGATCGTAATGCGAAGGCTGTTCTGTGATTAGCATAAGTTCGGGTCAGGAAATTTATTTAATTTAGTTACAGTTTTAAAGGCTATGAAATCTTACCAAGCCTTCCATTGGACTTTGCTTAATCTCGGAAATCATTAAGCCGTGTTCGGCCGCTACAATTTCGAGTGTGTCGCGAAAATAGTGAGCAACAGAACCGACGAAACCGATTTTTGTATCTTTGAGTGGATATTGCATAATATTACGCATAAAAAAAGCGTCAAACGCATCGAATACCAGATTGAAAATTTGTGGCTCTTCGAGATGACTCAGCAAAAATGGTGTGAATTTAGCGAGAAAGCGATTTGGAAACGGTTGTTTGTAGACGCGATCCAATATTTCGGCAGGAGTCAGCTTGTATTCGTCCATAAATTTATCACGAATCCACTCCGGCATCTGATTTTTCAGGCAATCGGCCACAAATAATTTCCCCAAAACAGCACCGCTTCCCTCATCGCCAAGGATAAAACCAAGTGGTGATACATTTTGTGTTATTTCTTTTCCGTCGTAATAGCACGAATTTGATCCGGTACCCAAAATGCACGCAATTCCTGCTTCATGTTGCAATAAACTTCGTGCTGCGCCCAGCAAATCACTTTGAATTTCGACAGTAGCAGCACCGAAGAAACGAATTAATGCCTGAGCAACGATCAATTTCTTTTCAGGAAAAGAACAGCCGGCACCGTAAAAATAGATTTCGTCGATGGGAAAATCCTGCAGATGCGGAACAAGCTGACTGTCGAGCAAAACAACTATGTCTTGTTGCGACTGGTAAAAAGGATTGATTCCGTCAGTAAAAATTTCTTTAAGAATTTTTCCGTTTTCAGTAATACACCAATGAGTTTTGGTTGATCCACTATCCGCAATTAGTACCATGCTTTTGACCTGATTAAAATTTTGAATACAAAGATAATAATTAAACGTGAAGACGTTGAATCGTTTCGTTTTGAAATTGTGATTTGTGTTGAAAACTCGCAATTGATATTTAAAATTTAAATCGTAATTTTACACTAAAATTTTATCAGAAAAATATATGGGTTATATAAATTGTTTCTTGCCTTGCAATGAGTCAGAACAGGTGCTAAGTGTTGTAAAAGACCTGAAAAAATCTCCTTTGGTTGAAAAGATTTTTCTTTTAATAAAAGCTGGAAGTCTGGTTCAGGTCGAAGGTTGCGAAAATATCGAAATCGATTCATTTCAAAGCAGCTCGACAATAGGTAAAATAGCTGAGAAAGCGGTTGCTGATTACTCCCTTATTTACACAAAAGACACCATGCTGGAGTTGGGACAGTTTGCTGTTGAGCGGTTTTATCGCATAGCCGAAGATACAAAAGCCGGTTTGGTGTATTCCGATTATTACGAAATGAAGGAAGGTATGCGTTCCAATCATCCGCTTATCGACTATCAGGAAGGTTCGCTACGTGACGATTTTAATTTTGGTTCCGTTTTATTCTATAATTCAACAAATTTGAAAAATGCCGTATCCGAAATGTCGGAAAAGTATCAATTTGCAGGTCTGTACGATTTGCGATTGAAAGTTTCGCAACAATCGGATTTGGTTCATATCAACGAGTTTTTATATTCGGAAGTGGAGCTGGATATTCGTAAAAGTGGAGAGAAACAATTTGATTATGTCGATCCGCGAAACCGGGCGGTTCAAATAGAAATGGAAGCTGCCTGCACCGATCATTTAAAAAGAATTGGTGGTTATCTGAAACCGACATTCAAAAAAATAGAATTTGGCGAATCGGAATTCCCTGTAGAAGCGTCAGTCATTATTCCGGTAAAAAACAGGGTAAAGACTATTAGCGATGCTATTCAATCGGTCTTGATTCAAAAAACATCGTTTCCGTTCAATCTTATTATTATCGATAATTTTTCCAACGATGGAACGACTGAATTGATAGCCGAATTTGCTACAAAAGACCAACGTGTTGTTCACATTATCCCCGAGCGGAAAGATTTGGGCATTGGTGGTTGTTGGAACGAAGGTGTTCATTCCGAAAAATGCGGAAAATTTGCCGTTCAATTGGATAGCGACGATGTTTATCAGGACGAAAATACACTCCAGAAAATCGTTAATGCTTTTTATGAACAAAATTGCGCTATGGTGGTTGGCTCATATACAATGACCAATTTTAAAATGGAAACCATTCCGCCTGGATTAATTGATCATAAAGAATGGACGCCTGATAATGGTAGAAATAATGCGTTGCGTATTAATGGGTTGGGTGCACCTCGTGCCTTTTACACTCCGGTGTTGCGTGATATAAAAGTGCCGAATACCAGTTATGGCGAAGATTATGCACTTGGTTTGCGCATCAGTCGTAAATATCAGATTGGACGAATTTACGAGTCGCTTTACCTTTGTCGCCGTTGGGATGAAAACTCCGACGCTTCGCTCGATGTGGTAAAAATGAACGGACATAATTTGTATAAGGATAAAATCAGAACTATTGAGTTGAAGGCTCGTAAAGTGATAAATAAAATGGAATGAGATTCATTTGTAAATGAACGAACTTTTATAAGTTGTACATCGTTTTTTGATTATTTAGTCGAGCCTTAAAAAGCCCATTTTCGTATTATATTATTGTTGATTTGGTAAAACATAGCTTTTATCAAGTCAACAATTTGTATTTTAAATTCGAGCCAAAAAGATGATTTCCATTTATTCATCATCCTTTTGAAGT
>QKGU01000174.1 GCA_003250325.1 Paludibacter sp. | reverse complement strand
GCTGACCGACTAAATTTTTTGTTATATCTTTGCCCATATAGTCTATGTGTTTGTGGTAAAACAAAAGTACTATATCGGGGGAAGTTATCGCTTAGATGGCTTCCCTTTTTGCTAAATCAATTTTTTGTCGGTCAGTAGTGATTTCTATTCTCAAACTATAATCGTAATTCGTTGAACTATACCCTGAAATAATTGTTTTAAAAAAGGTACGAAACTAAAAACACTAATATTATGAAAAAGAACATGAATTCTACAGACAAATTAGTCAGGCTCTTTATTGCCATTGTACTAATCGTCCTTTTCTACAAAGAAATCTTAACCGGGACATTAGGAATTATTGCTTTAGTACTGGCTTTGATATTTACTGTTACCAGCCTTATAAGTTTCTGTCCTCTTTACGCTATTTTGGGCATTAGCACTGCTAAAAAAGAGAAGGAATCAGAAAAGACAGAATAATAGCTTTATCTGTTTTAATTTGCAACTTATATAAAAGATAGTTGTGTTTTATATTCTTCAAAATTATTCTTTCAGAAAATTCAAAACAACGAATAAGTTTTGAATAAACATCCACAAAAAAGGTATAATACCTTTCCGTAAGCACTTATAATTCATTGAAAAAAGCCAAATTCTATCATTTTGCCATCTCTGCTTTGCAATAAGAAAAAAAGTGTAATTAATTGCAAGCCTATCTTTGTCAATCGGACAGAATTTTGTACTTTTGTGGCGAAATTAAAAAACTCAATTATTAAATAATAAATAAAATGATTAAAGTAGGTATCAATGGTTTTGGCCGTATCGGACGTTTAGTTTTCCGTGCTGCTCAAGAAAGAAACGACGTTCAAGTCGTTGCAGTAAATGACCCATTTTTGGATCTTGACTATTTGATTTATATGTTACAGTACGATACTGTACACGGACAATTCAAAGGAACTGCTGAAAACAAAGATGGCAAATTGTTTGTTAACGGTAAGGAGGTTGCATTTTTCGCAGAAAAAGATCCAGCTAACATTGGTTGGGGTGCTTCAGGTGCTGACTACGTTGTTGAATCAACAGGTGTTTTCACTACAATCGACAAAGCAAAAGCTCACATCGCTGGTGGTGCTAAAAAAGTAGTTATCTCTGCTCCATCTAACGATGCTCCTATGTTTGTATGTGGTGTAAACTTAGACCAATACAAAGCTGATATGGATATCGTATCTAACGCTTCTTGCACTACTAACTGTTTAGCTCCTATGGCTAAAGTTATCAACGACAACTTCGGTATCGTTGAAGGTTTGATGACTACTGTACATGCTGCTACAAATACTCAAAAAACAGTTGATGCTCCATCTGCTAAAGACTGGCGTGGTGGTCGTTCAATCCTAGGTAACATTATTCCTTCATCTACTGGTGCTGCTAAAGCGGTAGGTAAAGTAATTCCTGCATTGAATGGCAAATTAACTGGTATGGCTTTCCGCGTACCAACTGCTGACGTTTCAGTTGTTGACTTAACTGTACGTTTGGAAAAATCTGCAACTTACGAAGAAATCAAAGCTGCTATGAAATTAGCTTCTGAAACTACTATGGCTGGTGTACTTGGTTACACTGAAGATTCAGTTGTTTCTTCTGATTTCGTTCACGAATCACGTACTTCTGTATTTGATGCAGGTGCTGGTATCGCATTGAACGGCAACTTCGTAAAATTGGTTAGCTGGTATGACAATGAGTGGGGTTATTCAAACAAAGTGTTGGATTTGATCGCACACATGGATTCAGTAAAATAAGCTGAAAACAATATAAAATGAAAATCCCTTGTAACAAAAGTTACAAGGGATTTTTTATTCGATTCGAAAATAATTTATTCCATCAAATCAATAAATTTAAAGTTTCGTCCATCAAACAACCCTCTGTCTCCAAGTTTAATTTCCGGAATAACCAACAACGACATAAATGCAATAGTCATGAAGGGAGCAGCCAGAACAGAACCTAAACTTTTTGCCATCGCATCTACTTCTTCATATTTCTTCGCAATGGTTTCACCATCCAAATCCGACATCAAACCGCCTATTGGCAAAGGAAGTAAACAGGTTTTATTCCCGTCACAAGCCAAAATTCCACCTTTACTGCTAATAATCTGGTTGATTGCAGATACAATTTCTTTATCGGAGACTCCAACTGCGACTATATTATGACTATCGTGAGCAACGGTGGAAGCCAAAGCACCCCGCTTCAAACCAGTATTTTTCAAAAAGCCAATAGTCGGTTCGGAAGGATTGTATCTGTTATAAACCACCATTTTTAAAATATCGTTTTCAATGTCTGAGACGACATTTCCATCTTCTATTTTGGGATAAACAAACTCCGCTTTGGTATTTAGCTGACCATCGTCAATCACAATAACTTTCAATTTTTCGCCAGTAGGAACTACCTTTAACTGGTTCAAATTTATTTTTTCGGCATTAAACTGATTGATTAATTCTTTTGGTTTGTATTCCGGAAATAATACATTCCCATTTTCCGCCACCTTCTCCCCTTTTATGAACACCTGATTGATATTAAAATCATTCAAATTATCCACTATCAGAAAATCGGCATCATCATTCACCTGTAATAATCCAACATCAAGTTTATAGTGTTTCACTGGCGCAAACGAACAAATTTTTAGCACTTTCAAAGGGTCATACCCTTTTTGAACGGCTCTCTTCACCAAAGAATTAATATGCCCATTTTTTAGTAAGTCATCAGGATGTTTATCATCCGAGCAAAACATCATATTTTCTGAATGTTTGCCAAGCAAAGGCAATAGAGCATCAAAGTTTTTTGCAGCACTTCCTTCCCTTATCTGAACTTTCATTCCTAATGCTATTTTTGCTTCGGCTTCCTCCAATGTCATGCATTCATGATCAGTTGAAATGCCTGCGGCTGCATATTTTTCTAAATCTTCGCCTTTTAACTCCGGGGCATGTCCATCTATCGGTTTTCCTATCCGTTTTGCTGCATCGAGCTTCGCATGCACTTGTTTATTATTTCGAATTACTCCCGGAAAATTCATCACTTCCGCCAGAAAATAAATATCATCCCTAGCCAACAATTTTTCTACAATTTCAGCATCCAATACTGCACCCGAAGTTTCGAACATTGTGGAAGGGACACAAGAGGGAGCTCCGAAATAAAATTTCAACGGCGAATGCTTGCCATTCTCAATCATATAGTTTACACCTTCCACTCCACATACATTGGCAATTTCGTGCGGATCGCAAACACAAGCTACCGTTCCATGAATGACAGAATGACGGGCAAATTCAGCAGGCAACATCATCGAACTTTCGATATGAATATGAGCATCCACCAATCCGGGAGTAATATAAATATCCTCGACAACATCAGCTGATTCTATCTTTTGAATTTTTCCGTTTTCAATATGAAGAACCCCTTTATAAATGCGTTCGTTTACTACATCGACAATATTTCCGGATATTTGTTTCATATTAGTTTAGTTTAAATAGTCGACCCTTAAAAAGCCCATAAACATAAGATTACCAGTAAAATAAATCTTAAAAGTATTGTGTGTATCTGCAAGTTTTAGTATATTTGATGCATAAATCTTGCAAATATATTATGCTATCAAAGAAGAAAGATACTC
>QKGU01000308.1 GCA_003250325.1 Paludibacter sp. | reverse complement strand
TTCAGACGAAATACCATTTTTGTAATCGTCGATAGTGTTGAATACAAACTCGATGTTTCCACCATTTGTGATTGTCATGCGTAATACCTGATTAAGGCTTACTGCTACCGGAATGACATTTCTGTCTTTCACTGCTTGCGCGAAAACGGTTAACCCTACAAATAGCAATACTGCTACTAAATTAAATTTTCTCATAATACTTTTTTTTAATTGTGTTAATAAAACTTTAGTTGTAAAATTGGTCAATAAATCTTATTTAATTCGTTTTGTTTTCATTAACTTAAATCAATCTTTGCATTGACTTTATATGGTTAATAGTGATATCTGTCAATTTGCATGAAAGCCCCATTTATACGCAGAATCAAAACTATCATAATGCGAAAGTAGTTATTTTTTTTAATTAACCAAATACTTTTTATAACAAAATGAATAAATGTTGTAAATTTTATTTTTTATATTATCTTATGGTTTAACTATCAATGTTTTAGTTTTATTTACATTTTTATTGAAATAATTACTTGATTTAACTAGATTGTGTTTTCTTTTCGACTTTATGTTGTTTCAAACCATTATTTAAGTTTGTCTATCTGTTAGTAAGTTTAATTTAAAAAGGGAAATGACAAGTTCTTAAATAATTATTTTGTTTAAATTGTTTATCATTAACGGGGACAGGAGTTTATTTGATAGAAAAATAAAATGGTGAAAAAATATTTTCTTTTTTTTTTACTTTAGAATTTTGCGGAATAAAAAAAAGCAGTATCTTTGCACTCGCAAAACGGAAATGGTACCATAGCTCAGTTGGTAGAGCAAAGGACTGAAAATCCTTGTGTCCCCGGTTCGATTCCTGGTGGTACCACTTACAAAACGAAAACGCAACTGATAATCAATCAGTTGCGTTTTTCTTTTGCCCAATTTGCACCACATTTATATCACCAATTTATAAAACGGCAATAAAGCACTCACTTCGAAACCTAGTTTGTGTGCTGTTTTATAAGAATTTGTATTTTCCAGTCGGCATGCCCAAACAGGTACTATGTTATTTTCGAGGCAATAGTCAATCAATGCAGAGCAGGTGTAAAGAGCAAGGCTTTTTCCTCTGTAATCTGCCACAGTTTCAATACCGAGTTCCAACTCGTTACCGATAATAAAAGCTGCAAAAGCAGTGGATGCAAGTTGACCGTCATACAGCAAACTAAATCCTACCGCATTATTGTAAAAATCTTCGCCATTGTTCCAGAAATATTTGGGTACAACGGTACCGTTCATTTCTTCGAAAAGTTGCTTGGTAGTTCGAACAATTTCGTATGGTTTGAAATCGAAGCTTTCTTTAAAAGCTTTATATGTTTCTTCGTTGAATTTGAAATTAACGCGGGTGCTTAGTTCTATATTTGATGCTTTATCGATACCTGTGTTTTCTTTTTCCGGAACAAGAAAATTGCCGAAAAGCGAAGACAGTTTTTCATTCCACGAAGCAGGAAATGTTTGTAACCATTCGGTTTTAGTTCGCGATTTGTCGCTGTTGAGCGCGTATTTTTTTAATTTGGCATTGAAATTTTCGTTGTCCTCATTGCCTGTCAACAATGACATGCCGTAAGGATGTGCGAACAGAAATGTGGACGGATTTTCGGTTTCGTCGGCATAGATTTTTCCATTCACTTTTTGCCCAATTATCGAAAGTGCAAACAAATGGTTGATAGGCAGATTATTTAGAGAATCTGCTGCTTTGTGGTAATCGGTTGGGGTAAGTGAGACCATTTTAAATGATTTACGATTTTAGATTAAATGATTTATGATTGAGGGTGTCCAATAAGTAAATAGAACGCAAATAAACGCAAATTTATATAGTTTAGAATTGGTTAAAATTCAATTGTTTGTGAAAAATGATTAAAAATGAAATTTATGAAAATTTGCGTAATTTGCGTTCAAAAAACACATAAGAGACATCTTCTTTGTAAATACTTTTTTATTTGCAAAGTAAGGTATAATTTTGAAATTTAAGACAACACTATTTTAATTTTTTAATTTTCTTAGGCGGGGAAATAAGCGTATTTTTGCAGTCTAATTACGATTATAAGATGCATTTTAAGAATTTAGGTTTTAGAAAAATATATTACGCAGTTTTCATTGTCGTACTGTCTTTATTTCATGTTTCGTGCAAGCAAAACGATCCTGTAGAGTCGTCGGCTTATATCTCGGATGTGTATGAATATGTCTATGCGCCCGGACAACATGCTTCATCAGCCAGGGAAAGCGATATATCAAATTTTATTGGCGATCCGGCGGATAATGACGGTTGGTTGTATTTGGGAGGATTTGGTGGTTACGTGGTTGCAGGTTTCGATCATGATGTGCAAAACGCCGACGGAAATGATTTTGAAGTATATCCTTATGGCCCTTCACCCGAGCCGGCAGTGGTTTTTGTTATGGCCGATGAAAATGGTGATGGAAAGCCGAACGATAAATGGTACGAACTAAAGGGAAATCAGTTTGAGAATTCGAAGCGAAATTATAGCGTCACCTATTTTAAAGCGAAATCGGAAACCGAAAATATCACATGGAAGGATGACCAAGGAAACTCAGGAGAACTGATTTCTACTTTTGGCAGTATTTATTCATCCGGTTGGTGGTGGCCGTTTACTGCAAACGACAGCATAACATTTACCGGAACACGATTGCCCGATGCTTATGTTTTTAATAATGTAACTTTGCAGTGGGTGGTTCCTGACGGTTTATTTGAATGGGGATATGCCGAAAATAATAAAGGAACCGATTATAATTCAACAAAAAAATCGAATGAATTTGATATTTCAAATGCGGTCGATTCTTTGGGAAATGCGGTTCAACTCACGTCCATACGTTTTATAAAAGTGCAATCGGCTGTGTTGCAGCAAGCTGGTCAACTGAATGAAGTTTCTTCTGAAATTACCGGAGCAAAAGATTTAAAAAAATAAGAAAAGAGGGATTACCCTCTTTTCATTATTTTACTGAAAACTCGTAAACAGTAGTTTGCAAATATTTTTCTCCGGGTTTTAAAACAGAGGATGGAAAATTAGGATGATTTGGCGCATCCGGAAAATTTTGTGCTTCCAGTGCAATTCCCGAACGGTAATAATGCCGTTCACCACGTTTCCCTACGTCAATGCCATCCATGAAATTACCGCTGTAAAATTGAAGTCCCGGTTGATCGGTAATTACTTTCATGTCAATGCCTGTAGCGGGTTCGTATACTTCAGCTGCCAGTTTCATTTCTCCAAACTGTTTATTCAGAACGAAATTATGGTCATAGCCTTGTCCAAATTTCAATGCCTGAAAATCATCATTAATTCTTTCGCCAATAGCTGTTGGTTTTCTGAAATCAAGCGGCGTATTATCTAAGAAAACGAGTTCTCCTGTAGGAATCAATAAAGAATCGGTGGGAGTGTATCTGTCGGCATAAATTGTAAGAATATGCGAATTGGTCGATTGCTCCGTAGTTCCATGCAAATTAAAATAAACATGGGAGGTTGGGTTAATAATTGTCGCAGAATCACAGGTGGCTTCGTAATTTATAGCTAACTTATTATCGTTTGTAAGAGTATAAGTTACTTTAATACTGAGATTGCCGGGATAACCTTCTTCACCGTCAGGCGATAAATAATTCATCTCCAAAGCATCTTCACCTTTATCATTTTTGAACTGGTTGGCATTCCAGACTTTTGTGAAAAAACCTTTTGCACCACCATGAAGTTGGTTTCCGTTATTATTCAGCGTTAGCTGATACGATTTTCCGTCAAGCGAAAACTGACCTTTCCCAATCCTGTTTCCATAACGGCCAACAATAGGACCTGCAAAAAAATCGGTGGCATTCAGATAATTTTTGATGGATTGATAGCCCCAAATCACATCCTGGAAATTTCCATCTTTATCGGGAACCCATAAATCGACCAAACGTGCACCATAATTGGTGAATTGTGCTGTCAATCCATTCGCGTTTTTCAACGTATAAAGTGAAACTTTCTGATTGACCAATGTTGTATCAAAATTACTTTCAGGTAAAAGCTGAACAGTAATTTTATTGTTTTTACATGACGTAGTAATCATTGATAATAAAATGACTAAAAGAAAAAATAATTTTTTCATGATAAATAATTTTAATATTTCATAGATGTTTTTTCTGTTGAATTAAAATGATTACCAGAAATACAGGTAGAACATCGCGCATGCAAGAACAACCCCTAATGAAGCAATAACATCCCATTTGTTCCAACTTTTCTTAATGAGTGACTTGTAATCACCGGTGAAAGTGATAAACTCAACCTGTTGAGCTGTTGGTTTCGGAGTAAATAATGATACTACTACCATCATCAACATAATAAAGACAAGCAACCAGATTTCAAAAATCAGCCAGTTTGTATGCCAAAACCAATGGGTAGATTCCCAAAACTGGCCTGTCATTACGTTCTTACCTGTATCTGTTAGAATATTGGTTAACAAACGAAGCATACCAATAAAGAAGCCACCGATCATACCTATTTCACCTGCTTTAGGGGTAATCTTCTTAGAGAATATTCCAAGTACAAATACTGCGACCATAGCGGGTGCAAGTAACGACTGAATACCCTGCAGATAATCGTAAAGACTACCCAGACTCATCATAACAGGTATCCAGATAATACCGAGGATAACCACTACGACTGTTGCAATACGACCAACCAAAACGTATCTCGCTTCACTTTTACCTTTGAACATCGGTTTATAAAAATCTTCGGTAAACAGTGTGGCACAGGAATTAAAAAAAGCCGACAAAGAAGCAACAAGAGCCGAAATAAAACCAATCGTTACGATCCCTTTCACCCCGGCAGGCAATACAAATTTAACCATCGATCCAAAGGCCATATCAGGATTTTGAAGAGAGAAACCACTGTCGGGACGAGCCGATAATGCTGCTGCTATCATTCCGGGTATCAGGAACATAAATACCGGCAACAGTTTAAAATAACCGGCAGCAATTGTACCGCGGCGTGCACGTTTCATAACCACATCGTTAGCCTCGCCTTTTGTTTGACCAAGCACCCTTTGTACAATGTGCTGATCGGTAGCCCAGTACCAAAGTCCGATGATAGAAGCCCCGATAAATACCCAAAAACCGGGATAATCGTCATATAGCGGATCACCGGTATTAAAGTGGAACAAATGGTTGGTTCCATAAGCCGCACCATCTTTTCCAACTCCCAGTGTTCTGGAATAATCAATCATAGCGGTCCAACCTTCACCAATGCTACCATGCCCGAGGGCGGATAATCCAAGGAAAAGCACAAGAAATGAACCAATAATAAGAATCGGAGTTTGAATGGCCGAAAGAGTCATTACACCTTTCATTCCTCCAAAAACAGTAAAAATACCTGTCAGAATAATCAAACCGATGGCTCCGTACCAGAAAGGCAAACCAAGCAAACTTTCCATGAAAATACCTCCGGTAAAAGCGGTTACACTTACTTTGGTTAGCACATAAGCAATCAGTGTTATGATTGATAACCATGAACCTGTGGCATGTGTATAGCGGTTCTTCAGAAAATCGGGCATGGTAATGATTTTTCCCAGTTTTGTATTCATAAGCTGGTAGAACGGAACAAAAAGCCAGCCCAGAATAAGAATCATCCAACCCTGCATTTCCCAATGTGCCATGCCCACACCTGCTTTTGCGCCGGTACCGGCAAGTCCTACAAGATGTTCTGAACCAATATTTGCCGCGAAAATAGCAGCTCCAATAATATACCAGGGTTCACCTTTGCCAAAGAGATAATCGGCGCTGTCAGCACCCTGCTGTTCACGTTTGTGTTTTTGTATAGAATGCCATACGGCCCAGATAACTGCTATTAACCCAACGGCAATAATAATCCAGTCGAGCCAAATAAATTCGTGTGAATTCCAATTCATTGTGTGATAGTATTAGATTTATTTTATGAAAATAGTTCTTGTTCTGTAAATTGTCCCAGTTTAACGTAGTTCTTGTATAACTCCTGATATAATGACGCATTTTCTGCATTTGGATAAAATTCTTTGGCGAAACCAAGTCCCATAGCATCCTGAGCATCCTGTACCTTCGCATAAACACCTGCAGCAACGGCAGCAAACATGGCAGTACCAAAGGCACAAGCCTGTTCTGCTTTCGCCACTTTGATAGGCATGTCCAACACGTCGGAAAGTGTTTGCATCACAAACGGAGATTTCAACGAAATACCACCGATACCGATAATTTCTTTGATTTCCACACCATTTTCGATAAAACGGTCAACGATAGCTTTTGAACCGTAAGCTGTAGCTTCTACCAATGCACGGAACATCAAAGGAGCTGAACTACCCAGATTCAATCCGGTGATGGTTCCTTTTACCATTTGATTCGCATCCGGCGTACGACGTCCGTTCATCCAGTCGGTTGCCAGAATAGTAGATTCAGAAACCGGAACTTTGGCTGCTTCGATAGAAAGAGCCGGAATGATTTGATCCAGAGTTTCGTCAATCAGTTTTTGTTTGGTAGCTTCGTCAACCAAAGTTGTTTTAGCCAGAATGTTTTCAATTGGCCATGCAACCACACGTTTAAACCATGCGTAAATATCTCCAAATGCCGACTGACCAGCTTCCAATCCAATCATACCAGGAATAACTGAACCGTCAACCTGTCCGCAAATACCCGGAATCAACTTGTCGCCCATTTCTTCGTAGCTCGAAACCATGATGTCGCAGGTAGAAGTTCCGATGATACGAACCAAAGCTCCTGGTTTTACTTCTGCTCCTACAGCACCTGTGTGAGCATCAAAAGCACCAACAGCTACAGCAACATTAGTAGTCAAACCAAGACGTACAGCCCATTCTTCAGTCAGATTTCCAACTTTAGTATCGCTGGCACATGTTTCAGTGTAAAGACGGTCGCGGTAACCTGCCAAAACAGGGTCAAGTGCTACAAGGAATTCTTCTGAAGGAAGTCCTCCCCATTGTTCCAACCACATCGCTTTGTGACCTGAAGCACAACGGCTGCGGTACATATTTGCAGGAGACTCTGTTCCGGTAATCAAAGCTGGCATCCAGTCGCAATGTTCTACGATAGAATAAGCTGCTTCACGAACTGTTTCGTCAGCACGCAATACGTGCAATGCTTTTGCCCAAAACCATTCTGAAGAATAGATACCACCTTCGTAAGAAGTATAGTCCGTGCTCCATTTTCCGGCAAGCTCGTTGATTTCGTTGGCTTCTTTGATAGCAGTGTGGTCTTTCCACAATACGAACATGGCGTTCGGATTTTCGGCAAACTCAGGAGTCATTGCCAAAGGAACACCGTTTTTGTTAGTAAAAGCAGGAGTACTTCCGGTTGTGTCGAAAGCAATACCTACTACATTTTTAGCTGTTCCTGCAGGACATTTGCTGATCGCATCTTTTACTGTATATTCCAATACATCGATATAATCCTGAGGATGCTGTCGATACTGATTGGCAGTTGGGATACAGTATTTACCTTCCATCCAGCGAGGATAGTATTTTACTGTTGAGGCCATTTCGGCTCCGGTTTCAGCATTTACCACAACGGCACGTGCCGAGTCGCTACCGTAGTCTAATCCAATAACGTATTTCATTTTTCTAATGTGCTAATTAGCGAATATGCTAATATGCCAATGATTGGCACATTAGCACATTGGCATATTGATATATTATCTAAGCGCTTTATTCAACATATAATAAACTTCGTTGTTTCGCATATCCTGACGGAACTGACGAATGTTGGTGTCTTTGTCGATAATCAACAATTCGATGTCAGCGATTTCAGCATAATCTTCCATCATTTCAGTTGTCAATGAGAAAGAGAAACAGGAATGGTGAGTACCACCAGCCAAAATCCATGCATCTGCTCCGATTTCAAAATTTGGCATTGGTTTCCACAAAGCACAGGCAACAGGAAGTTTAGGCAATGCCTGAGGTTTAATAACTTCTACTTCGTTTACAATCATGCGGAAACGGTTGCCCATATCCACGATAGTAGTAGCGATACCGGTTCCTTCGTGTGCCTGAAATACCAAACGTGCACAGGTTTCTGAATCGCCAATTCCAAGATAATGAACTTCTACGCGAGGTTTAACGCCTGTAATATCCGGGTTAATTTCCAACATATGTGATTGAAGAACAGTGCTGTTTTCTCCATCGAAGTTCAATGTATAATCTTCGAGGAATGATTGTCCGCCCGGAAGGTCGTGACCCATAACCCACATGGTACGAACCAAAGCAGCCGATTTCCAATCACCTTCAGCACCGAAACCGTAACCTTCTGCCATCAATCGTTGCGAAGCAAAGCCCATCAACTGTTTCAGACCTTCCAGTTCGTTGAAACTGGTAGTAAATGCTTTTGCGCCTTTATCCTGCAAGAAACGACGAAGTCCAATTTCCTGAGCTGCAGCATCTCGAACAAGCTGATGTTTTTCAGTACCTTTTTTGCTGTCGGCAGCAAAGTCGTAGATTTTTTCATATTCAGCTACCAAAGCATCGATTTCAGTTTCGGTAACGGCATTTACGTAAGGAACCAACTTAGCGATCGGAGCATTATCTACGTGGTAACCCAAACGAATTTCTGCTTCAACTTTATCACCATCGGTTACTGCTACGTTGTTCATGTTATCACCGAAACGAATAATCAGCATGTCCTGAGAATCAGCCCAGCCGGCGCATACGCGCATCCAGCTTGAAATCTTTGCGTGAGTTGAAGCATCTTTCCAGTAACCCACCACCACTTTACGTGGTTTACGCAGGCGGCTGGTGATGTGTCCGAATTCACGGTCGCCATGAGCCGATTGGTTTAGGTTCATGAAGTCCATGTCGATTTCGTTCCACGGAATTTCTTTGTTGTATTGAGTGTGAAGGTGTAATAATGGTTTTTTGTAATCCAACAAACCATGAATCCACATTTTAGCAGGCGAGAACGTGTGCATCCATGTAATCATACCGATACATTTGGTATCACCATTAGCAGCACGCATTATTTCAGCAATTTCTGAAGATGAATTAGCCGTTCCTTTATAAACAACTTTTACCGGCAGATTTCCTGAGTCGTTCAGACCTTTTACCATCTCGTTGGAATGTGCATCCACAGCTACTACTGCGTCACCTCCGTAAAGAAGTTGTGCTCCTGTAATGAACCAAACTTCATAATTGTCAAAATTGAATGTCATTTTCTATTGTGTTTTTAATTGTTTAATCATTGATTTTCTCGCAAAGGCGCTAAGACGCAGTTTTAGTTATAAATATTTTTCTTTGCGACTCCGTGACTTTGCGCGCATAAATTTTATTTCTGTCCGTAATAAGCGTTTGGTCCGTGTTTGCGCATAAAATGTTTGGTAATCATGTGCTGATTCATTTTCAACTTCGGATTAATTTGAAATGCAATCGACGCCATTTTTGCACATTGCTCCATTACTACAGCATTGTGTACCGCATCGTGAGCATCTTTTCCCCATGAAAATGGTCCATGGTTGCAAACAAGCACGCCCGGAACATGAACAGGGTTGATTCCTTTGAAACGCTCTATAATGACGTTGCCGGTCTCTAATTCGTAATCACCTTCAACTTCAGTTTGTGTCATCATGCGGGTGCATGGAATTGCTTCTGAGAAATAATCGGCGTGTGTTGTGCCAATATTGGGAATGTCTATACCGGCTTGAGCCCAGGCGGTAGCATAAGTAGAGTGGGTGTGAACCACACCTCCGATTTCGGGGAATGCTTTGTAGAGTACTAAATGGGTTGCAGTATCCGACGATGGTTTCAGGTTTCCTTCCACCACTTTCCCTTCCAGATCAACCACCACCATATGCTCTGCTTTCATATTGTCGTACGATACACCGGAGGGCTTTATCACTACCAACCCGCTTTCACGGTCGATGGCACTTACATTTCCCCAGGTGAAAATCACCAATCCGTGTTTTACCAAATCAAGATTGGCCTGAAAAACTTTTTCTTTTAATGCTTCTAACATGGTTGTAATGTTTAAAAAATAATAAATGTCTATTTTACACTTAATGCGATAAAAAATTTTACAAAGAGAAATGTAGTCCCTGTTGAATTAGCTGATCGTATTTTTCTTTATTGAATTTATAATAATATGCTCCTTTTTTCGAAGATCCTTTGTCTTTCTCTTCCAGCTTTTCCAATATATCCATTGTCATTAGTTTTTTTCTGAAATTGCGTTTGTCAATGGACTCCTGATAAATAGATTCATATAAACTTTGTAAAGTCGGCAATGTGAATTGTTCTCCTAACAAATTGAATCCTATCGGTTTAATTGCCGCTTTTCGCTGTAAGATATTAATGGTGTCTTTCACCATCTTATTATGGTCGAAAATAAGTTCGGGAAGTAGAGAAAGACGCACCCATTTAGCATCATATTTCTCGGCTAATGTTGTATCAAACAATTCGATATTAACCAATGCATAATAAGCAATTGATATCACACGCTCTCCCAAATCACGATTAATTTCCCCATAAGCTTTTACCTGCTCCATGAAAATATTATCAATGCCGGTAAATTCGTTCAGGACTCTTGCCGCTGCTTCGTCCGAACTCTCGTTTGAGTTTACAAAGCCTCCCATAAGTGACCAGCCTCCTTTTAAGGGTTCAAATGGGCGTCGGGCAATCAAAATATTCAATTCATTGTCTCTGAATCCCATAATAATACAATCAACTGCAACGAGAAAAGAATCTTTATTTTGATAAAATGCAAAACTCATAATTTTGGACTATAATAAATTGTATTTTAAATTGTTGAAATACAACTATTTGTTTACGTATTATAAATGAATGGATTCAATAATAAAACAAGTGTAAAGAAAACACTTGTTTTTGAAATTTTGTTCTTAAAATAATATGTTATACAACATTGTTTGCAAAAAAAAGGATGTTTCGATTTCTCAAAACATCCTTTTGTCCTTTAATTTAGGATTTATATTCTGCTTCCGCCAAGGAAAATCATTATATAATATACAAGAATTGCCAACTAGCCAAGTGCTGCAATTACGTAAGTGTAAGCGGCTGTTTTCAAGGCGTCTTTTGCCTGATTGTGCATTTCATGTGTATTAAAATAATTACTACACTTTCCGAAGATTGGTGTTTTATTTTATAATATACAGCTTGCTTTTCGTAAAAATTCTATTGTACGATAGAGGTTTAACCTTGCAATATCTGTTTTTTATATAATATAAAACATGCGACTATTTGTTTTTGAGTTATTTAAATTGTTGATTTTATAAGTTATTTTCCTGATTTTAACAATTCTTCAGACACTCTTATTTTGCTCTGAGATAACACAGCATATGGTGGATTATATGGGGAAGGTAATCCGTTAGAGTAATTTGCTGCTTTCCCTGGATTTATTATTCTTAAATCAATCATTGGCGGTATTGTTGAATTGTTAGGGATGTTTAAAACGCCATCATCTTCACCTCCCCATGGGTTACGCATGGAGAACAGTGCTGAATTATCCAGAGAATACATTAGAGTAAATGCATGACCTGCAACTGTTTTATGATTGCCATTAACCTGTACGTCACTTTTTGTAAAACCTCCGATTGTAATTTTTCCCTGATTAAGAGAGGCAACAACAGCTCTTTTCAGTTGTGATGAGGTCAATACATTCGATGAAAATGCAAAACTATCTCCATTACCTGTAAAAAGAGGTGCAACATGCTCAGAGCCAATTCCACCAATATCTTCGTTGACTTTATATATCTTTTCCCATTTCATCATTGCCTTTTCGAGTACAGTTGACCATGTAGGACGATTTGATATCCCGGTAACACAACCAATGTTTCCATTAGCATCGGCTAAAAAGTTGGATGTCACTGTAACATTTACAGGATTACCCTGAGGATCGAACATCGCCACTGTATATGTTCTGTTTCCATTATCAGTAATAATATCTTTAATGAAATTAGGATATAAATAAGCAAAAGAAGCAAAAACGGCCAATGCTGAGCAATCACCAATACTATGCTGATTCACGTCGGCAGGCATTGGAGAACCGTATGGATAAAGAGTTACAACAAACGATTTAAATTGAGTGAGGCTTGAGGCAGAAGGAATCAAGTTTGGTTCGTTTGAAGCTGTGGCGAGCCATTCCTTATCGGCTTGTGTCGTTACATGTTTGTTAACGTAATGAGTGCCCATGGGCGTTGACGAGGTGTAAGTACGTCCATTCGAATACGTATTTACTAAATCATCAATATTCGCTTCAATATTTTTTATTACCCATTCTGCTATTTGGGTTGAATTGCCCCCATTGTTTTCTGTTATAGTTAATTGGTAATATTTATATGAAGTTGTATTTTTCAGAATATAGTCTTTCGTTTCTTTCCTGTTTTCGAAAGTTATTCCTGTACGTGTATCAATAATAGTCCAGTTTATGCTGTCGGTAGACCCTGATAGTATCCACGATTTAGGGTCGTATTCTGCTTTGTCAGAGCCTGAAGTCAAAGAATAATAGTTAATAACAGTATTTTTGTTCCCGTTCCATATAATATAAAATTTGTCATGTTGAGTCATGAAAACTGTAGAACTTTTGGAATCGATGAGATAAGAAATATTAGAACCCTCCGGTGAATCTGAATACTGTGTTGATAACACTCCTGCAGATGGGACATTAGTATTTTCAGCAGATACTTCTATCGAATACGGAGTAATTTCTGTTTCTTCTACATTTGGTAATGGTTCAGAATCATCTTGGCTACAACTTGAAACAAATAAAGGAAGAAATAAAATGAAGTAAATGAAAATTTGATTTATGCGAGTAAAAAACAATGGTACAAATTTATTCTGTACACGATCTGAACGATGGATAATAGAGTTTTTCATGTATTTAAATTTATTAAGTGATAATTTAATTTGTTTTTTATATTAGATTAATAAAAATTTATTGTTAAAATAATAATGCAATTTATATTTTTTAAAATTATAAAGATTCGCATTAGGATTAACTTTTGGATTTACATATTTTGATGGTTGTTCTTAACCTATGTAGGAGCAGTTTTTTTTGCATCTAGAATGCCTGTAATTGG
The DNA here is from genome assembly GCA_003250325.1 of Paludibacter sp. Lineage (GTDB taxonomy): Bacteria > Bacteroidota > Bacteroidia > Bacteroidales > Paludibacteraceae > Paludibacter. The sequence continues at coordinate 531 of QKGU01000308.1, read as the reverse complement.
GTTTATTACTCATGACAAAAAGTAGTTCAGTTCCGTTGCAAATGTTTGATTATGTGATGTCCGACTGCTGTTAAGACTTATTTGTATTCTTCTAAAAGGAATTTGTGTTTCCGGATATGTATTTCCGAAATTGAAAGTTCCTACAAGAAGATTTACGTATATCAATAATGAATTGGTTTTATTTATAGCAAAAGCTGTATTTCCCATAAGTAAATTACAACAAAGAATTAGTAATCAACAAATCCAAATATGTTTCATAAATGTGTAAAAAATCTATGCTGAAAGCTAAAATATATTACATTAAATTTATCGTTGTGAATGTTTTTTAACTATATTAAATATGTTAATCGCAAACATAATAAAAAAAGACTGGCATTTTAATTTTATTTATTACAATAGTCCGTTAGAAAAATATAATAATTAAGCGGCTTTCGTGCCGAAATACAGTAGTTCTTTGACATGGTGGTGACTTTTTAGGGTTTTAGGTTTTATACCGAAAGTCTCAATAAATCGGTTTAACAGAAACGCATT
>QKGU01000363.1 GCA_003250325.1 Paludibacter sp. | reverse complement strand
TTTTAAATAAGCCTCATCAAAACTACCTTCATTAATATGCGGATGAATCGTAAAATAGGACACTCCGAACGATGTCAGATTTTGAAAGAAATGGGTACCCTGACTCGGATCAATCCGGTAATTGGAATAACTCGTTTCTACAATCAGGCGAGCGTTGCTTATATGAGGCCATTTGACCGGAATTCCAAGCCATTCGTCACTTGAGCCCCACCTGCCCGGACCAACAAGTATATAATGTCTGTTTTCGGCACACAACATCTTATTAATCTTTTCGATATCGTACATTATCAACCGGTTGTTGGATGCACTAAACATTTCGGGATTTACATATACAATATCGTAAATATCGTTTGTAATTCCATGTCCGAGTGTGCTTGTGCTGGTAATAATGGCATCGTTTGTCGGAATGGCTCCAATGTCTTCATTTATAAACTCCTTATTGTCAATTATTGGCCTGATTTGCAGCAGATAAAACTGATGCTGAGTTCCGGTTTTATAATCGAGATTTACGGCAAATTCGATTTCAACCGGACGACTCATTTCGAGCTGTGACACAGAAAGTGCCTCTTTCAGGATATCAGCCAATGGAAAAACATTGTGTTCGAGTATATTGGCAAATGTAATTACTTTTCGTCCATTCGGGTAGATGCCATCATAAATTGCCTGATCTTCCACGCTGAAAGTCGAAGCAATATATCGCAGCGTTCCATCCTTTTCGGCATCACGAACACTTATTTTCAGCAGATTAAAACCATCGTCGACCTGAGGGATGAATTGCAATCTGCTTAAATCCAGTGCGTTAAAAAAAGTTTGCGTTTCGCGCAATGCAAAATCAAGCGTACTGGTTTGAAGCACATTATGCGGGTAGGCCGGTGAAAACCGTAAAGTAGTTCCTCCATCAACAATATATTTGCCTAAACCCATTGCGATGTTCGCAATCCCATCTTCGGTTTTCTCAGAACCTATGGGATAGTAATTCAACGAACGGGCAACACCTGAAAACGAAGGGTAAAAACGGCTTTCATACTGATTTCCACATATTTCCTGCAACACAACGGCCATTTTCTCTTCATCAATTACATTTTTAGTAGCAGTCATGTAAGCCTTGCTATCTCTGTAGTAAACCGAAGCATACACTGCTTTAACTGCCTCGGCTACCATTTCGAGCATTTGTGTTTTGCTTTCGGCATTATGTGGAACCATATAGGTAGAATATATCCCTGCAAATGGCTGGTAATGTGAATCTTCGAGCAAACTGGATGAACGTATGGCCAAGGGTGATTTTATGGCGTCGATAAAAGCATACAAATCCGAGATAAGATGCTTGGGCAATCGCGCTTTTAAAAAATGTTTTAAAATTTCCTCATCATCAATATCCGACAACGCCACACCGTACAAATTATTCGATTCCATAAATTCCGAAAACACATCTGTGCAAATGACAACTGTTTTAGGGATAGTTATAATTGTATTTTCAAAATTTTCGAATTGTTCGTTGCGTTTTATCATGGCATCGATAAAAGCCAATCCGCGACCTTTTCCACCGAGCGAACCATCTCCTATCCGGGCGAAATTCGAAAACTGATCAAATCTGTCGCGCCGGAAAACGGCAATAATTCCGCGATTTTTCACTTTTCGGTAGTGCAGTATCGCCTCATAGATTGCATGACGCAGTTTCAAAAGTTCTTCCGGATTGTTTTTTGAAGGGTTGGTTTTTTTTACAAACTCTGCCAGCGGAAACATGGCACGCGAATACAACCAGCGTGAAATATTATTTCTGGAAACATTATAATAGAGCGTTTCGTCGCTCAGCTGCAAGATGGAATTTTGCAAATCCTTCAGATTTGATACTTTGGCCTCAAGAACACCCGTTATGGGGTTAGTGAGAATAAAGTCGCCAAAACCAAAATTATTTGTAATAATTTCGCGCAGTTCCAGTAAAAAAGTTTTTGATGTTTTACATAGGAATAATGCATTCAACTCTTGAGCTTGGGTGTAATTATCGGGGTTGGTCGATTCGACAATAATTGGCATTTTGCAATCAAATTTCCGGATATGTCTGCAAAAATTAATGCCCGCCAGTTTGTTTCTTGTACCTTCCTGGATAAAGGAGACATCGGTTATCACGCCCAGCATATTGTCTTTGTATTTTTCGTACAATTCAATACCCTCTTCGTAATTACGTGCCAATAAAATTTTAGGTCGGCCCCGCATACGGAGCATCTGCTCGTGTTCATTGAGTGCTTCAGTCATAAACGACTGCGACTGCCGGAATACATATTTATACAAATGTGGCAGTATGGATGAGTAAAAATGAATTGAATCTTCAACAAATAAAATAGTTTGCACTCCAACCGACTCAACATCTTCTTTTGCATTCATTCTGTCCTCCAGCAATTTAATAATAGCTAATAACAAATCAGAATTGCCCAGCCAACTGAATACATAATCAATAGCGGTTAAATCTTCGTTGGCAATACGCTTTGAAACCGAACCGGAAAACGGAGTAAGAACAACAATGGGTACATGAGGCAACTTTTTCTTTACTCCTTTGGCCCAGTTGAAAGGGTTGATGCTGTCGCCACTGGGCATGGAAATAATCAGTTCAAACGAACGCTCTCTGAGTAGTCTGTTGGCCTCATCCTCCGATGATACTAATGTAAAACGTGGAGGAAAACGCAAATTAAGCGCTGTATATTCATTAAAAAGTTGTTCATCGATCCGTCCATCTTCTTCCAGGACAAAAACATCGTATTTGCTTGCGTACAGCAATACGTTATAAATCCGGAGCTTCATTAAATTGGCAAACGAGGTGTCTTTGAAATACAGTTTTCCTAAAACAGGCAAAGTCATGTCGGATGTTTTAAATTTTTTTTGTTGAATATAAAGCAAAACTTAGATGTGCAAAGGTAATGAATGCTGATTGAATTTTAGATAGCTTAAAACGAAAAACAATCGACCTGAAAACTTCTGTGCCGGGCAAGCGGATGCAGTAAGATTTTATGTTGTTCGTTTTTTACATTTAAAAACATACAAAATAACAGAATAAAATCATTTTTTGTGTAAAAATGTTTTGTTAGGTTTGATTTTTGTGACAATTATGTTTATCTTTGCTGCGAAATTAAAAATATCGATAGATTTAAAGTGGTAAAGTTTCAATAAGGATGAGATGTCCTTTGAAATTACTTGAAATTAATCGTGTGTTTTTTAGTTTTATTGTTTAGGGCAGACTACTTCGTGATGAAATAGTCTGTCTATTTCAAAAGAATTCTGTGATTAATTTTATATAAAAAATCTTTTTGAAAGCAAATTGGTTGAAATGTATAACATTATGATATTAAAAACGGGTTTGTGTTTGACGAATTTGGTGCTAATTGCCTTGTTTAAAAATAAATTATGATATATGAATATACAAACAACACGGTTTTAAATTGAAGTTAAAAATAGGTTTAATTGAACGATTTAAAACTAAATTGATTTATTATGTTTTAAATTGAAATTTTAATCGATTTTTTGTGATAAATGCATGCATAAAGATTATCAATAACTTACATTTTAATTAAATTTGCAGAAGATTTCAAACACAACGTAAGTAATAAGGTATAAAAATAAATAAAATAAATAATAAGCAAATAAAATCATTTAATTATGTCATCATTAAGATTCAATGCAGTTCAGGAAGCTTTCAAGAAAAAAGCCCTGGTCGTATCTGCTCCGGAAAAATTCACTTCCGATTATTACGGCAAGTATGTTTTCAATAGTACTGCAATGGCAAAATACCTGTCAAAAGATACTTTGAAAGCGTTGAAAAATGTTATAAACAAGGGTGCTATTCTTGATGTTGCATTGGCAAATCAGATTGCTTCGGGCATGAAATTGTGGGCAACTGAATTGGGAGCTACACATTATACACACTGGTTTCAACCACTGACTGATGGAACTGCAGAAAAACATGACTCATTTATTGATTATGTAGGTGGTCCCGGAGAAGAAATTATCGAAGATTTTTCCGGTAAATTATTGGTTCAACAGGAACCGGATGCTTCTTCATTCCCGAATGGTGGTATTCGTAGTACTTTCGAAGCCCGTGGTTATACTGCATGGGACCCATCATCACCTGCATTTGTGGTAGATGACACATTGGTGATTCCTACAATTTTCTTTTCATATACTGGTGAAGCTCTCGACTTAAAAGCTCCGCTAAAAAAAGCGTTGGCTGCTGTTGATGCTGCTGCTACTGCTGTTTGTCAGTTATTTGATCCGAAAGTAAAAAAAGTAAATGCGTTTCTGGGCTGGGAACAGGAATATTTTCTTGTTGACGAAAGTTTGTATGCAACCCGTCCTGATTTGGCGTTGACCGGACGTACTTTGCTGGGTCATGAATCTGCTAAAAATCAACAGTTGGAAGACCATTACTTCGGTGCGGTTCCAAGTCGTGTTGCTGCTTATATGAAAGATATTGAATTCGAAGCATACAAATATGGAATTCCTGCAAAAACCCGTCACAACGAAGTTGCACCAAACCAGTTCGAACTTGCTCCGATTTATGGTGAATGTAATCTGGCCGTTGACCAAAACTTGTTGATGATGTCCATTATGAAAAAAGTTGCCCGTCGTCACGGATTTCGTTTATTGTTACACGAAAAACCGTTTGCCGGTGTAAACGGTTCAGGTAAACACAATAACTGGTCGCTCGGAACTGATACAGGAGTAGTACTTTATGCTCCGGGAAAAACTGCTGAAGAAAACTTACAGTTTATTGCCTTTATTACTACGACGTTGATGGCTGTTCATAAACACAATGCTTTATTGAAAGCGTCTATTATGACGGCTCAGAATGCTCACCGTTTGGGTGCAAACGAAGCTCCTCCTGCTATCATCTCAGCGTTCCTTGGAACTCAGTTGACTGCAGTACTCGATAAACTGGAAAACAGCACCAGCGAGGAAGCGATTCTGATTGATGATAAAAAGAAACTGAATCTGAATATACCTCATATTCCTGAAGTATTTCTGGATAATACCGATCGTAACCGTACTTCACCTTTTGCATTTACAGGAAACCGTTTCGAATTCCGTGCAGTAGGTTCTTCAGCTAACTGTTCTTCTGCAATGACTGCATTAAATTCAGCTGTAGCTGCTCAACTTATTGAATTTAAGGCCGAAGTAGATGCTAAAATGGCTGCTGGTGCAACAAAGGAAAAAGCTATTTTCGATGTAATTAAATCGTATATCAAAGCTTCGAAAGCTATTCGTTTTGATGGTAATGGTTACAGTGACGAATGGAAAGTAGAAGCTGCAAAACGCGGTTTGGATTGCGAAACCAGCGCTCCTGAAATCGTAAAAGCTTATACCAGTCCTTCAAGTGTTGAATTGTTCACCAAACTAGGTGTATTGACCGAAAAAGAACTCGAATCGCGTAACGAAGTGAAATGGGAAACTTATGTAAAATGGATTCAGATTGAAGCCCGTGTGTTGGGAGACTTAACGCTGAACCACATCATTCCGGTTGCTACACGTTATCAGAGCTTGTTGCTTGATAATGTATCGAAAATCAAAGCTGCTTTCCCCGCTGATAAGGCCGAAAGCCTGAATAAATTAAATAGTCAGTTGATTGTTGAAATTGCGGAAAGAATTGCTGTTATCAAAAATGCTGTTGACGATATGGTTGATACACGTCGTCAGGTAAACAAGCTGGATCACGAATATGACAAAGCTGTGGCTTATCACGATAAAGTTCTTCCTTATTTTGATATCATCCGCTACAATGTTGATAAACTTGAACTTATTGTAGATGATGAAATGTGGACTTTACCAAAATACAGAGAATTGCTTTTCATTCGCTAATAAACGATAGCGATACACGCCATTCTCTTAAAAACTAAAATAGTGGGAGTCATGCTGACTCCCACTATTTTTCACAAAAAAACAAAAAAACAATAAAACACAAACACATATACTTGAATTAGTTTCGAAGAGAAACCAAATCAAAAATTAAAGAAAATTTATGAGTTCAAACACTTTAATGATGGACGAATATGAGCAGCGGTCGCTGTACTCTTTTCAAAATGAGCACGATGCTTGCGGTGTAGGTCTGATTATCAATATCAGTGGCGAAAAAACTCACGGTATTGTTTCCGATGGCCTTCAGGTGTTGGAGAATATGGTTCACCGTGGAGCTGAAAGTGCCGATAATAAAACCGGTGATGGAGCCGGTATTATGGTTCAAATACCACACGAGTTTATTTTACTGCAAGGAATTCCTGTTCCTGCCAAAGGTAAATACGGAACCGGTCTTGTTTTCCTCCCGAAAGATACTACAAAGGCAACTCTCTGCCTGAATGTGATCAAAGAATATACTGAAAAAGAAGGTTTACAATTGCTTGCTACCCGTGATGTTCCGGTCAACAGCCATGTGCTCGGACAAATTTCAGCATCAAGCGAACCTGCTGTTAAACAGATTTTCGTGACCGGAAACTGTTCGCAGCAAGAACTTGAACTGAAACTTTATGTTCTTCGCAAAAAAATAGAAAAAGCTATTTCAAAATCTGATTTATCGAAAGATCGCAGTTTCTATATTGTAAGTCTTTCTACCAAACAGATGGTTTATAAAGGAATGCTCACATCACTTCAGGTGCGTGAATATTTTCCTGATTTATCGGATCGAAACTTTACCAGTGCCATCGCATTGGTTCACTCGCGTTTCAGTACCAATACTTTCCCTACCTGGGATTTGGCTCAGCCTTTCCGTATGTTAGGTCACAATGGTGAGATCAACACCATACGTGGTAACCGTCAGTGGATGGAAAGCCGCGAGAGTGTACTGAAATCGGATCAGTTAGGAAATTTGAACGAACTTTACCCGATTTGCCAGCCAGGTATGAGCGATAGTGCTTCATTGGATAATGCGCTGGAATTCCTTGTAATGTCAGGCAAAAGTCTGCCACATGCCATGGCTATGTTGGTTCCCGAAAGCTGGAATCAGAAAAATCCTATTTCGTCAAATCTTCGCGCATTTTACGAATATCACAGTACATTTATGGAACCATGGGATGGTCCTGCTTGTCTGTTGTTCAGCGATGGTCGTTATGCTGGTGGTATGCTCGACCGTAACGGACTGCGTCCGGCACGTTATACCGTGACACATGATGACGTGATGATTATTGCTTCTGAAACCGGTGCTGTAGAAATTGATCCGGCAAATGTAAAAGCCAAAGGACGATTGAAACCGGGTAAAATGTTGATAGTTGACACTGAACTCGGACAGATTTTCTACGATAACGAGTTAAAAGAAGGTTTGGCAAAAGCTTTCCCGTATCGCGATTGGTTAGATAAAAACTGTGTGAATATCGATGATATTTCATCCGGACGTTCCGTTAAAAATGAACTGGCTAATTATCAGACATTACTTCAGGCTTACGGATATTCGAAAGAAGATCTCGAAAGATTGATTCTTCCGATGGCCAACGATGGATACGAACCGACATCGTCGATGGGTAACGATATGACCCTGGCGGTTTTCTCGGATAAACAACAACGATTGTTTAGCTATTTCCGTCAGCAGTTTGCGCAGGTAACCAACCCGCCTATCGACCCGATTCGTGAAGAACTGGTTATGTCGTTGACCGGATATATTGGTTCGGTTCATCAGAATTTGCTCGAAGCAGCTCCGGATATTTGTAAAATGGTAAAACTAAAAAGTCCGGTACTTACCAACACACAGTTTGATATCCTGATGAATCTGAATTACAAAGGATTCTATACCATTTCATTACCTATGCTTTTCGATCCGAAAAAAGGTACTGCCGGTCTTGAAAAAGCCATTCAGGAACTTTGTTTGTCGGTTGAAAAAGCGGTGGATGATGGTAAAAATTATATTGTTTTAAGTGATAGAGGTGTGGATGCAACTCATGCACCAATACCTTCGTTGCTTGCTGTTTCCGCAGTGCATTTGTATCTGGTTCAGAAACGTAAACGTATGCAGATTGATATTGTGGTAGAATCGGCAGAACCACGTGAAGTGATGCATTTTGCTTTGCTGTTTGGTTTTGGTGCTAACGCCGTAAATCCGTACATGGTTTTTGCCATTATCAACGATAAAATTAAATCGGGTGAAATCAGCATGGATATGGAAACAGCTAAAAAGCACTATATCAAAGCTGTAAACAAAGGATTGCTGAAAGTTCTTTCGAAAATGGGTAATTCCACATTGCGCAGTTATCGCGGCGCTCACATTTTCGAAGCATTAGGTATTTCGTCCAAACTGCTGGATAAATATTTCAAGGGAATTTCTTCAGCTATCGAAGGCATTGATTTGGATGATATTGCCAACGAAGTTATCAAACCACATCAGGAAGCATTTTACCCCGCAGAAGGTTCGGATTTAAATCAGTTGAAAAATCTGGGACATTATGCTTACCGCCGTGATGGTGAAGAACATGCCTGGAATCCTGAAACAATTGCCCGTCTGCAGATTGCTTCAAAAACCAATGATTATCAGAAATATAAAGAATATGCTCAGGCAGTAGATGCCAAACCAAATCCGATTTTTATCCGCGATTTGATGGATTATAAACAAAATCCTATCAGCATCGACGAAGTAGAACCTATCGAAAGTATCACAAAACGATTTGTGACCGGAGCTATGTCGTATGGTTCCATCAGTCGTGAGGCGCATGAAGCCATGGCTATGGCCATGAATATCCTTGGTGGACGTTCTAATACCGGTGAAGGTGGTGAAGATCCTGAACGTTACAAAAAACGTGAAGACGGATTGAGTACCCGCAGTGCTATCAAACAGGTTGCTTCCGGTCGTTTCGGTGTAACATCAGAATATCTGGTGAATGCCGATGAGATTCAGATTAAAATTGCCCAGGGAGCAAAACCGGGTGAAGGCGGACAGCTTCCCGGACATAAGGTGGATAAAATTATTGCAAAAACCCGTCACTCAATTCCGGGAATTTCACTTATTTCGCCTCCTCCGCATCATGATATTTATTCTATCGAAGATTTAGCTCAGTTAATCTACGATTTGAAAAATATCAATCCAACAGCAGCTATCAGCGTTAAACTTGTGGCTGAAACAGGAGTAGGAACCATTGCAGCGGGTGTGGCTAAAGCAAAAGCTGATTTAATTCTGATTAGTGGTGCCGAAGGTGGAACAGGAGCAAGTCCTTCAAGTTCTATCAAACATGCCGGTTTACCATTGGAAATCGGATTGGCCGAAACACAACAAACGCTTGTGCTGAATAATCTGCGTGGTCAGGTTCGTTTGCAGGCTGATGGTCAGTTGAAAACCGGTCGTGATATTATTCTTACATCACTTATGGGTGCTGAAGAATATGGATTTGCCACCAGTGCATTGCTGATTCTGGGTTGCGTAATGATGCGTAAATGTCACCTGAATACCTGCCCTGTGGGTGTGGCAACTCAGGATGAACAACTTCGTAAACATTTTACAGGAAAACATGAATATCTGGTGAATTTCTTCAAAATGGTAGCGCAGGATGTTCGCGAACATTTGGCGTTGATGGGCTTCCGTAGTTTGGATGAAATTATCGGACGTGCAGATTTGCTTGTACGTAAAGAAGTTACAACAGGACCAGACAAAATCAAAAAAGTAGATTTGTCGAAAATAATGTTTGTTCCATCAACTGTTACAGCTGCTGCATTGCGCAATGTAAAAGGACAGGAACACAAGATTGAAACTGTACTCGATCGTGAACTGATTAAAAAATCGTTGCCTGCTCTTGATCTTTGCATGCCGGTAGAGATCAAATCGAAAATTAAAAATACCGACCGTACTGTTGGAGCAATGCTTTCGGGTGAAATTGCAAAACGTTACGGACAGACCGGATTGCCAGCTGATACGATTAAAGCTTATTTCGAAGGTTCTGCAGGACAGAGTTTTGGTGCATTCCTGAGCAAAGGAGTTTATTTCGAACTGACTGGCGAGGCTAACGATTATGTCGGAAAAGGGCTGTCGGGAGGTAAAATTGTAGTAAAAGCTCCGACTCAAAGTACTTTCAAACCGGAAGAAAATATAATTGCTGGTAATACCATTTTGTATGGTGCTACTTCAGGCGAAATGTATGTGAATGGTGTGGTTGGTGAGCGCTTCTGCGTTCGTAACTCCGGTGCTATTGCCGTTGTGGAAGGTGCCGGCGACCACTGTTGTGAATATATGACTGGTGGACGTACAGTTGTACTAGGTAAAACAGGTCGCAATTTTGCAGCCGGTATGAGTGGTGGTGTGGCTTATGTGCTTGATGAAGATGGTGATTTCGACTTCTATTGTAATATGGAAATGATTGAACTTACACTCATTGAAGATAGTATGGATAGTAAAGAAGTTCAGGGACTGATTGCTAACCATTACAAATACACTAATAGTAAACGCGCAAAACAGATTCTCGATAACTGGAGTTATTACGTTGATAAATTCAAGAAAATCGTTCCTATCGAATACAAAAAAGTATTACAGGAAGAAAAGATGGAGGCTATCAACAAGAAAATTGCTCAGGTAGAGCGCGATTATTAATTAAATTTTTAGTTTATTCAACTTAACTTTTCCAAAGTTCTGAACTTTGGGAAAGTTTTAGATAACAATAAAACAAAATGGGAAATCCAAGAGCTTTTATAAATATACCCCGTAAGGATGCAGGCTATCGTCCTGTAAACGAAAGAGTTTACGACTTTGGGGAAGTCGAGCAAACGTTAAACAGGGAGGATAGAAAACTTCAGGCTTCACGTTGTATGGATTGCGGAATTCCGTTCTGTAACTGGGGATGTCCGCTGGGCAACAAAATGCCCGAATGGCAGGACCTTATTTACAAAGGAAAATGGAAAGAAGCAATTGAGAATCTTCATGAAACAAACAATTTTCCTGATTTTACAGGACGTATTTGCCCTGCACCATGCGAAAAATCGTGTGTGTTGGCATTGCTTGATGCACCTGTAACAATCCGTGAAAACGAAGCAGCTGTAACCGAAGTTGCTTTTATCGAAGGAATGATTAAAGCACGTCCACCTAAAACCCGTACCGGTAAGAAAATTGCCGTAATTGGTTCAGGACCTGCCGGATTGGCTGCTGCACAGCAGTTGAACCGTAAAGGACATAACGTTACCATCTTCGAAAAAGACAACGCGCTGGGTGGATTGTTGCGTTACGGCATTCCGAATTTCAAATTGAACAAAAATGTGATCGACCGTCGTTTGTCACAATTGTTGGAAGAAGGAATTGAATTCAAACCAAATACTGAAGTTGGAAAAGATATTACAGGAAAAGAAATTCTGAAAGGTTATGATGCAGTTTGTCTGGCAGTAGGTGCAGGACAACCACGCGATATCAAACCGGAAGGACGCGAGTTGAACGGAATCTATTTTGCAATGGATTTCCTGAGCCAGCAAAATCAGATTATCATGGGCGAGAAAGTTGATGAAAAATCAATTATTTCGGCTAAAGATAAACATGTGTTGGTGATTGGTGGTGGTGATACCGGTTCAGACTGTGTGGGAACTTCAGTTCGTCAGGGTGCTGTAAAAGTTACTCAGATTGAAATTTTACCACAACCACCGGTAGGTAAGAACCCTGAAACTCCTTGGCCATTTTATCCAAATATCCTTAAAACATCCAGCTCACATCAGGAAGGTTGTGTGCGTAAATGGAGTTTGAATACTACTAAGTTTACTGGTAAAAACGGACAACTGACCGAAGTGGAAGTGGAAGAAGTAGAATGGGTAAAAGATGCGAATGGCAGAATGACCATGAAACCAACCGGAAAGAAAGATGTCATTAAAGCTGATATGGTTTTCCTTGCGCTTGGTTTTACTCAACCTGTTCACGAAGGACTTCTTGATGAACTTGGTGTAAACTACGATGCAAGAGGTAATGTGGCAACCGATAAAGAAAGTAAAAGTAGTGTAGCAAAAGTATTTGCAGCCGGCGATGCAGCCATTGGAGCAAGTCTTGTGGTGAGAGCTATTGCTTTAGGACGTAAAGTTGCTGAAGATATTCACAGATCATTAATTTAATAATAGTTACAGTTATTGTTATAGACCTTGCATTTTGTTTTTAATTACGAAATAATCCTTACAAATTAATGATTATTCGGCTAAATTAATTCGAAAAAAGAGAATAATTAAGTCTTAAATTAATTATCTTTGCAGGCTGCAATAAAAAAGTAACTATAATAACAAAAAAATACACTATGTGTGGAATTGTATGTGCATTTGATATAAAACAACCTGCTCTTAGTTTGAGACCACAGGTATTGAAAATGTCCAAACGGATACGCCACCGCGGACCGGACTGGTCGGGTGTGTATTCTAACGATAAAGCTATTTTGGCTCACGAACGCTTGTCGATCGTCGATCCTGAATCAGGGAAACAACCACTTTTCAGCAAAGATGGGAAATTGGTGTTAGCTGTAAATGGCGAAATTTATAACCATCAGGAAATTCGTCAACAATTCGAAGGAAAATACGAGTTTCTTACCAAATCCGATTGTGAAGTAATCTTGGCTCTTTACCGCGAAAAAGGTCCTAACTTCATGGAAGATTTGAATGGTATTTTTGCGTTTGCTCTTTACGATATAGATAATGATATATTTATGATCGGTCGCGACCATATCGGTATTATTCCTCTTTATCAGGGTTGGAGCGAAGACGGATCGTATTTTGTAGGATCGGAGTTGAAAGCGTTGGAAGGATATTGTACCAAAATTGAAGAATTCATGCCGGGTCAATATTACTACAGCCCGGATGGAAAACCAACACAATGGTACGTTCGCGACTGGGAAAGCTACGATGCGGTAAAAGATAATGTTTCCAGCGTCGATGAATTGCGCGAAGCACTAGAAGCTGCTGTTGAGCGTCAGTTGATGGCCGATGTTCCTTACGGAGTATTGCTTTCGGGAGGTTTGGATTCGTCTATCATCTCGGCTGTAGCAAAGAAATTTGCTTCGAAGCGTATCGAGTCCGGGAATAAAGAAGAAGCCTGGTGGCCTCAGTTACACTCTTTTGCAGTAGGATTGGAAGGTGCGCCTGATTTGGCTGCTGCCCGCAAGGTGGCCGACCATATCGGAACGATTCACCACGAAATTCACTTTACAGTGCAGGAAGGGTTGGATGCAGTTCGCGATGTGATTTATCACGTTGAAACATACGACGTAACTACTATCCGTGCCAGTACCCCAATGTATTTGCTATCGCGTGTAATCAAGTCGATGGGTGTGAAAATGGTTCTTTCGGGCGAAGGAGCTGATGAAATCTTCGGAGGTTATCTTTATTTCCATAAAGCGCCAACAGCTGAAGAATTTCACAAAGAAACCGTTCGTAAATTGAGTAAATTACACATGTACGACTGTCTTAGAGCGAATAAATCGTTGGCATCATGGGGTGTTGAAGGTCGTGTTCCATTTTTGGATAAAGAATTTATGGATGTGGCCATGCGTTTGAATCCAGCCGACAAAATGTGTGGTAGAAATGGAAAAATGGAAAAATGGATTCTGCGTAAAGCATTCGAAGACTATTTACCGGAAAGCGTGGCATGGCGTCAGAAAGAGCAATTCTCCGACGGTGTGGGTTACAACTGGATTGACACCTTG
>QKGU01000307.1 GCA_003250325.1 Paludibacter sp. | reverse complement strand
TTTAAACATGTGTATTGTAAATAAATATTAGTTCATACAATAACAACGCCCAACAAACTATATTATTTATCTGGTTTTTTCTCCTTTGGCAGCATGACTTGTTTTACGGAATGAGCTAAAGCGCATAATGCATTGATAATCATAAGTAACATACTTATGAGTCAATCCCCAACGTAAAATTTCAGTTGGATCTTTTTCATTATCGGCTGTTCTGTTTAATCCAATGGCATGAGGAGCACCTGTAATTGCAGCCATAATTTCGAAATTAATACCATCCGGCGCCCATTGTATTGTGTTTCTTTCAAAACCATCTGTAGTAATTAATGAAGCTATACCACCATTATAAGGCCAAACACATACTTCATGTCCACTATTACTGATTGGATTATATTCAGATTTCACAAAAGGACCTGTTGGATTATCAGAAATAGCCACACCATGTTTAATTTCACGACCGGCAAATGTAATTTCTTCGCCCATACGCTCACCTTTATAATAAAGATAAAACTTCCCTTTATACGGTATAACGCAAGGATCATGTGTTTTATGACTATCAAAATCACCCTTGGTATTTACGCTGAAACGATCATCGGCAGTACCTTTCCACTCGCCGGTATTAAAAGATGGACTTACAATAGGTTTTTCGCTCTTAACCCAGGGCCCTCTGGGCGAATCGGACGATGCAACAGCAATTTCTTCGATTACCCGAACTGAGTATGGCGATTTAACTGTTTGATAATATAAATAGTATTTACCTTTCCATGCCATAACTTCGGGTGTAAAAACAGAACGGTCATCATAAGCACCTTTTTCACCACGAGCAACTGCAATACCTTGTTCTTTCCATGTCCAACCGTCTACAGAAGTTGCATACCACAAGTCACATCTATCCCATGGAAAAACTTTGTCTTTTTCTAAATCACCAGCAAAACCCTGCGTAGGACCATAACTTTTCGAATACCATACATAATACAAACTATCCACTTTGATAATAGCACTTGGGTCACGACGTACTACCCCTTTTTCGTAGGCCAAATCACCTTTTAATGGTTGCAATTCATCAAATTCAACGAACCAGGAATTATCCCTTTCAGGCCAGTTTATAGCACGTATCATAGCCGAACTCAGTTTGTTACCGGCTGGCACACCTAAAGCTTTCGCTTTATTTTCATCATAATTTGTCAAGCTACTTGTTGTAACTTGTTTTGCACAACCAGCTAATCCGATTAGTGCTACTATAAAAAGAACATTCTTTTTCATTCTACTTATTTGACAATATTAATAAATTCAATATTTGATTTAAAATTTTTCGATTTTGCACTTACTGTAATTTCCGATTTTTCAAAACCGGCTTGTAAAATCAACATGCATCGCCCTTGATTTGTAAGCACTTTAGTTGTTTGAAATGGAGTCACATTGTCAGGTTTTCCATTATCAACCCCCAATACTTTACAACTACCCTGAACATTGAATTCTATAAGTTCATCTGTCCATTTAATCTCCTTGTTTTTTTTATCAACCAATTGAGCTGTCACATGTGCCACTTGCGTGCCATCGGGCATAAGTTCTTTTTTATCAATAGAAATTTTGATAGCAGCTGGTTCAGTAGTAGTACAAACTGTTGCTTCTACTTTTTTACCGTCTTTCATTCCTTTGGCTACAAGTTTTCCAACTTTAAAGTTCACAGCCCATTTATAAATATGGTCAGCAAAATCTTTCAGATTCTTTTTACCCAAAGATTTTCCATTTTGGAATAATTCTATTGTTTCGCAGTTCGAATAAATTTCTACAATTACAGAGTCATTTTTCGAATAATTCCAATGATTATTTACATCGTGCCAAATCCACAAAGCACGCTCCCAAGCATTTTTCTTTTTTTCAACAACGTTCTTTTTTTCATCAACTTTAAAAATTGATTTGTCGATTTTTTGCGAGAAAATGGCCAACATTGGTTTTTCTGTCCACAATGATTGCATCATATAGTACGAAGGCTTTTCGAATCCTGCTAAATCGAGTAATCCCGATGCCAATGATTTTACGGGCCATAAACCATTGCGTTCACCCATATAATCAATACCAGTCCACAGAAAAGTACCCGAAACAAAATCACGTTCTTGTATGGCTTTCCATTCGTGCCACTGTCCCAGATTTTCGGTTCCCATTATACATTTATCAGGGTAATTCTTTTTGGCATAATCGTACATTACCCTTCGATAACTAAAACCAACAATATCCAGCGCATCAGCATATCCTGATTCAAAACTCACCGAAGGCAATATACAATTTGCAATCACCGGACGGGTTGAATCCATTTCGCGGGTCCAGTTAGCTAACTTTTGAGCTGTTTTACCAATATTATAAGTTGTGACTGGCATTTTAGTCAGATTCTCACGAATTCTTTCTTTTGAGTAAGGAGGTTGATTCCAGAAATAACCGCCATTAGCATCAGCACCAAAAAAACCGGTAGCTTCTTTGTTACCTTCGTAAGTCCATTCAATTTCATTACCTATACTCCATTGGAAAATACATGCCCGGTTTCTATCGCGACGCATAACAATTTTAAGGTCACGTTCGCCCCACTCCTGAAAATGCTCGGTATATCCACGTGTAATATAGTCTACCGATTTCTCCTTCATATTCAATCGTTTATCTTTAGGATAGTCCCATTCGTCAAAAAACTCTTCCTGAACCAAAAAGCCCATTTCGTCGCATAGGTCAAGTAGTTCGTCAGAAGCAGGATTGTGTGACATGCGAATGGCATTACAACCACCTTCTTTCAATGTTTGTAAGCGCCTGCGCCATACATCTTTTGGTACAGCAGCTCCAACGATTCCTGCATCATGATGTAAACAAACTCCTTTAATCTTCATATTTTTTCCGTTTAAGAAAAAACCTTTATCCGCATCAAAGCGAATAGTACGAATGCCAAATGAAGTAATGTATTTCTGTACTTCATTTCCTTCAATACGAACCGTAGAAATAGCTTTGTATAAGTTTGGATGATCTACCGACCACAATGCAGGTTGATTTATCTGACATTGTTGTTCTATTTCTTTTTTACTATTGGCAGCCAATTGCAAAACAGTTTTAGTTTCAGCTACCTTTACACCCGAGGAGTTAATGAAAGCTGTATTTATCTCAGCATTTTTACTTGTAGCATATTCGTTTTTAAATTCGATTTGAATATTTACGGTAGCTTTTTCTTTGGTTACTGAAGTAGTAGTAATATAAGTACCCCATACAGGGATAAAAGCTTTGTCTGTAATTGTCATTTTTACATTTCGGTAAATCCCCGAACCAGTATACCAACGACTATCGGCGTATCTGCTGTGGTCTACCCGAACTGCAATTCTGTTATCCTGTCCTTTAGGATTCAGATAATCTGTAATATCTAACAAAATTGGAGAATAGCCATAAGGATGAATGGCAATTTTTTTAGCATTAATCCAGTATTCTGAATTATTATATACACCATCAAAAACAATAAAACATTTTTGATTATCATTTATTTGGGTAGTAAAATGTTTGCTGTACCAACCAATGCCACCTGGTAAATAACCGGTACAACCTTCGCCTTTGATAGAATCAAAAGGAAATTCCACGCTCCAATCGTGTGGTAAATTTAATAATCTCCAGGAATCATCATTGTAATTAA
>QKGU01000232.1 GCA_003250325.1 Paludibacter sp. | reverse complement strand
GGGTGCGGCTGTAAAAGCTTCCGAAATTCAGATTTGGACGGACATTGATGGAATGCACAATAACGATCCACGTTTTGTGGAAGGAACAAAACCGGTTCCTGTTCTTCATTTCGAAGAAGCTGCGGAGTTGGCTTACTTTGGTGCGAAAATTCTTCACCCAACCTGTATTTTGCCTGCTAAATTGAATAATATCCCAGTTCGCTTGCTGAATACAATGGAACCTCAGGCAGCAGGAACGCTAATTTCTACCCAGAGCAAAAAAGGTAAAATAGAAGCGGTAGCTGCAAAAGACGGAATTACTGCCATTAAAATAAAATCGGGACGTATGCTGTTGGCACACGGTTTCCTTCGTAAAGTGTTCGAAATTTTCGAATCGTATCATACTCCTATCGATATGGTTACCACTTCCGAAGTGGGAGTTTCGGTTTCGATCGACAACGCTAAGCGTCTGGACGAAATCGTGAACGACCTGAAGAAATTCGGTACTGTAACGGTTGACAATGATATGGTGATTATTTGTGTGGTTGGTGATATGCCTTACGAAAATGTTGGCTTTCAGGCAAAAGTAGTGGGTGCGTTGAGCGAAATTCCTGTTCGCATGATTTCTTATGGTGGAAGTAACTACAATATTTCGTTCCTTATAAAAGCTGAAGATAAAAAACGCGCGTTAAATGCTTTAAGTGCTGCGTTGTTTAATTAAAAAAGACTCTGCAAACTACGAACTAATAACTTGTAGCTTGTAGCTCGTAACTTGTAACTAAAAAATGATAAAAGCAAATTACCCGGTTGATAAATTTTCCGGTATAGAAACTCCGTTTTATTACTACGATTTGAATGTGCTTAGAAGTACGCTCGAAGAAATAAACGCGCAAACAAAAAAGAATAATTTCCACGTACATTACGCCATGAAGGCGAATGTGAATCCTGCTGTTCTCGAAACAATTAAAAATGCCGGGTTGGGAGCTGACTGCGTGAGTGGTGGTGAAGTGGAGGCTGCTTTGAAAGCGGGAATTCCAGCATCGAAAGTCGTTTTCGCCGGAGTTGGTAAAGCTGATTGGGAGATTAATCTCGGATTGGAAAATGATATTTTCTGCTTTAATGTAGAGTCGATTCCTGAACTTGAAGTGATTAATGAACTGGCTGCGGCAAAAGGTAAAGTAGCGAACGTGGCATTACGCATAAATCCAAATGTTGACGCACATACTCATCATTATATTACTACCGGAACAAGCGAAAATAAGTTTGGTATTAATATGGAAGCGCTCGATCAGGTGGTGGATTTGGTCTTGACTTTGCAAAATGTGAAACTGATCGGTATTCATTTTCATATTGGTTCACAAATTACCGATATGACTGCTTTTCATAATCTGTGTGTTCGTGTCAATGAATTACAGGAGCAATTTATCAAAAAAGGAGTGGAACTTAGCAATATAAATGTCGGTGGAGGTTTGGGAATCAATTACGAACATCCAAATCATTTTGCAATTCCTGAATTTGAAGCTTATTTCAAAACATTCCGCGACCATTTGCAACTTCGACCAAACCAAACATTGCATTTCGAATTGGGTAGAGCTGTGGTTGCGCAGTGTGGTAGCCTGATTTCGAAAGTTTTGTACGTTAAGGAAGGAACTGTAAAGAAATTCGCTATTCTCGATGCCGGATTTACCGAATTAATTCGTCCGGCTCTTTATCAGGCTTATCATCGTATCGAAAATCTGACTTCGGATCTACCCGAGGAAGAATATGATGTGGTGGGTCCGATTTGTGAGTCGTCCGACACTTTTGCCAAAAACTACTGGATGAATGGAACAAAGCGTGGTGACTTAATCGCGTTACGTTCGGCGGGTGCCTATGGAGAAATCATGGCTTCGCAATATAATTTGAGAAAGTTGCCAAAAGCATATACTTCAGACGAATTAACCGGGAAATAATTATCCCGGTTTTTTTAGAAATTTATTCTTTTGCGTTAAAAATAATCGATTCATTTTATTGTCGTCGACCGACAAATTCTGATTTGCAATATGGAAATCTTAGGTTTTTCCTTTTCGTTGGTAGAATTAATTGTTGTGGGGATTTTGTTCCTTGCGTTTGTTTATCAACTGTATTTCTATTTTCGATATATGAACGGAGTTTTACGACTTCGTAACAAAACCAGGAAAAATAAAGTTTCTTTTCAACAGGAACAACCCCCGGTTTCTGTTATTATATGTGCAAAGGATGAATCGGAAAATTTGAAGAAATTCCTTCCTTTCGTGCTCAATCAGGAATATCCCGAATTTGAAGTAATTGTTATAAATGATGGCTCGACAGATGATACGGAAAATTTGTTGAACGATTTGTGTGTTGAATATCCAAATTTGCGTACGACATTTGTTCCTGTTGGTGCTAATAATGTAAGTACGAAAAAGCTGGGGCTTACGCTTGGAGTGAAAGCGTCGAAATATGATTTGCTTCTTTTTACAGATGCTGATTGTATGCCTGAAGATAAATTCTGGATCGCTCGTATGGCGAGAAATTTCTCGCGTGAAACGGAATTTGTATTAGGTTATGGAGCTTATCTTCATAAAAAAGGTTTTCTGAATCGCTTGATTACTTTCGATACACTTTATATCGCTTTGCAATATCTTGGAATGGCGGCGGCTCATAAACCATATATGGGGGTAGGACGTAATCTGGCTTACAGAAAAGAAACATTTTATGCTCAAAAAGGATTTGCCTCTTTTCTGCATTTAAGTTCGGGTGATGATGATCTTATGGTAAACAAGGCCTCGACGCCATGGAATACCCGGATTGAAATAGCACCTGATAGCGTGACCTGGTCGGAGCCAAATACAACTTTCAAAGGATGGCTTTATCAGAAAGGACGCCATCTTTCCGTTTCCGGTTATTACAAAAGTTCCAGTAAATTCAGGCTTGCTATTGAGCCTGTGATGCGTGCTGTTTTTTACGTCGCTCTGATTTTGTCGTTCGTTTTTGGTAATGTAATCACTATGATTGCTGCGGCAATGTTGTATCTGATTCGTTTTATTGTTCAACTTTCCATAATAAACAGCTCGGCAAAACATTTCGGAGAAAGAAGATACTTTTTCTCTATTCCGTTTTTTGATATCTATCTGCCGCTTCTTAATTTTTACATTCTCGCTTTTGGTAGAGGTACAAAGGGTAAGGCTGTGCGGTGGAAATAGAGTCCGCAGCCTTATCTTTAGTCTGTATTCTCTTCTGTTTTTAATTTTTTAGTTTTCTGCAAATGTTCCCTTATTTGCAGTTGTTTTATTGTTCTTGTTAGAACCATTTTCTTTTAAGAAATTTTTCCATCGCTTTTTTGAACCAGATACATTTTAATTTGTTTTTATTAAATAATGTCAAATTTATAATAATTTGATTTTATTTTTAGCTTTATTTTGCATTTTAAAGTGCAATAAATTTTGATAAATCAAGTTTATTAGGTTAAATAAGTTAATTTTATTGTTGTATTATTAATGTAATTAACTAAATTATGATTATGTTATAAAAAATACTTAAAATTAAGCTGTTTTTTGAGTTAATAATTATTTTTCGGTTACATTTGTCACGCTTATGAAGAAAACGACCATTTGGATTTTAATAATTTCTATGTTTTTGACTTTTGTGGGGCTCATAGCTTTGCAGGCAAGGTATGTCC
>QKGU01000327.1 GCA_003250325.1 Paludibacter sp. | reverse complement strand
GTTTCGCTGTAGTCGGGCAGCAAGGTGAACTTAATCCCGAACGAAGTCAGCAATTCCTTCATATATCGGATATCAGCTGGGGAAACCATTCCCGGAAAAATACCGATATGTTGTCCTTTCTTTTCAAACTCGGCTAATGTTTTTACGGTGGCCAATACGGTGTTGTGAAATCCTTCGGCATGACTTCCGCAATAACTTGGCGTAGAAGCATTGATAAAAGTCGGAATCATTTTGTCCGGTCCTTCGAAGTTTTCCTTGAAATTCCGTATATGACCCGGTACATCTTCGCCAATTGTTTCGGACAAACAAGTGGAAGCTATACCAACCACGCTTGGTTTGTATTGTTTTATAATGTTTGTAATCCCCGTAATAAAGTTGCGGCTACCACCATACACTGTTGCTTCTTCGCTAAAGTTGCTCGATGCAATATCCACCGGTTCTTTGTAATGACTAATCATGTACCGGCGAATGTATGTTGCGCAACCCTGACTTCCGTGTATCAGCGGAACGCAACCTTCTATTCCTTTGAAAACAAGTGATGCGCCAAGTGGAGCACAGAGCTTGCATGAGTTGCGGGTGGATGTATATGTTTTTGCTTCGACCATTTTGTTGACTTGTTAGTTAGTTGATTGGTTAATTAGTTAATCAGTTAATTAGTTGACTTGTTAATTGGTTGATTGTATGTTCAACGAATGAACCGATCAACTGATGAACTATTTAATCTCCTTAGTAAATTTCCACACCGGGCTCATTGCTGTAGCATAAATCTCCTTTGCGAAATTCATCATTCCCTCGTAACCTGCAAGCGGCTCTTTGCGCTCGTGGTTATGATCGCAGAAACCGAGTCCGATCTTATGAGCAATGGGACGTTCCTTAACGCCACCGATAAAAATGTCAGCCTGCTTTTCTTTCACGAAATGCGAAAGTTCCACCGGATTCGAGTCGTCAACGATGATGGTACCTTCGTCGCAGAGTTTTTTAATCAGCTCATAATCTTCGGGCGTACCGGTTTGCGATCCCACTATTACCGATTGTACACCTATTAACCGAAGCGCTTTTACCAACGATATGGCTTTGAATGCGCCTCCAACATAAATTGCGGCCTTTTTGCCTGTCAATCTTTCTTTATACCATGCCAAAGCGGGCATCATTTTCGAAATTTCTTCTTTTACCATTTCGCGTGCTTTGGCCATCATTTCATCATCCTTAAAAAAACGGGCAACGTCATACAGCGCGTCGCTCATATCTTCTATTCCGAAATACGAAACCCGCATTTGAGGAATATTATATTTGTCCTGCATTAGTTTGGCCAGGTAGTTCATCGAACCCGAACACTGAACCACGTTAAGAGCGGCATTGTGCGCGTTGCAAATATCATCCACCCTTCCGTCGCCGGTAATGGTGGCATTTACATGTACGCCCATTCGTTTGTAGTATTCGAGCAAAATCCACAGTTCGCCAGCCAGATTGAAATCGCCCAGAATATTGATGCTTTTTGCGGGAGTAAATGGTTTGTCTTTGGTTCCTACCAGTTTGAAGATCGATTCACAAGCTACCTTGTAACCATCTTTTTTCGAACCCTGAAATCCGGGAGCCTGAACAGGAATCACCGGAATGCCTTTTTCTTTTTCCACCAGACGGCATATCTTTTCAACATCGTCGCCGATAACGCCCACAATACAGGTGGTGTAGATAAAAGCTGCTTTCGGTTGGTGAACGTCGATCAGCTCCACTACCGATTTATATAGTTTGTTTTCCCCTCCGAAAATCACGTCCTTTTCCTGAAGATCGGTGCTGAAGCTCAAACGGTGTAGTTCGGGTCCCGACGAAAGGGAACCGCGAATGTCCCATGTGTAAGCCGCGCATCCAATAGGACCATGTATAAGGTGAAGTGCATCAACAATAGGGTAGGCACGCTGACTAACACTTCCTGCCAGACTGACTTTATTACAGTCGATAGTACGCTCATTGGCGCCGGCTACAGATACCTGATTTTGCCGTTCTTCTAAAATGTGTCCCATAACCTCTGCCTTTAAATTATAGAATTCTATTTCTGTTGTCTCTTCAATTTTTTGAGAATTGTATCACCAGTTATTCTCTCGAAATTGACAACATTCCTCTCCTGGTTATTCATTTATCGTGCCATTAACATGTTGTAAAACATATATTCGCATTCTTTCCGTCTTAAGTGGTTAGTAACAAGCAGAATATATTTTTATTATTCTTCTCCCGCGGAGGCTAAAGCTGCTTTTGCACGAAATACCACCGCTTAAAAACTTACATTTATGTAGGATAATACACTTAAAATGTAGGAATATGTTGCTTTTTTCTCCGCTGGCGAAAGTACCTGCAAAATAGATTAGAGTGAGGATAAAGATTTGCACTCTTTTTTTGTTTAGATTGTTTAAAATCGAAAATAGTTGTTAACTTTGGAGCACTTCCTATTTTGCAATTTAATAGTGTGGGCAGCAGGTTTAATCAACTAATTATTTTTATTTATTTTGACTTTTACAGGATAAAATTGTGTCGAAAACAAGGAATTGAGAACAACCCCTAAAAGTATTTCTGTATTATTGCAATTAATTAAAGAATCAAACATAGGAAATAGCAGAATATAAACTTTTCCAATCAATAGAACACAGATAAAATCTATAAGAACAATTAAGTATCTTTGCACTTATGATTGAGAAATTATATATTAAGCCCTATGAAAATGAACAGCCAAGTGAATATGCTGACAGGTTGGGCATTACTTATGCCAAACAAGCAAGTCTAAAGCATAAGAAAGACAATGGGCAATTCTTTACACCAACACCAATAGCCAAGTTAATGGCTTCATTTTGCGAATACACCAAATCTTCAATCAAAATCTTAGACCCTGGATGTGGAACAGCCATACTATCCTGTGCATTGATAGAAAAAATTGTAGAACAGAATAGTATTATAGAAACAATTGCACTTGAAGTTTACGAAACTGATTCTGAAATTATCCCATTTACTCAAGAATCACTGAATTACCTAAAGATATGGCTTTTAAGCAAAGGAATTAAGTTTCAATCAGTGTTACATATTCATGACTTCATTTTAGACAATGCGAGTATTTTAAATCCTAACGCTGAATTATCTCTCTTTGAAACCGATAATGTAATATCCAATTCATATGACATTATTATTTCCAATCCACCTTATTTCAAACTTTCGAAAGACGATAAACGAACAATAGCTGCCCAAAAACTAGTAAGTGGTCAACCCAATATTTACTCGTTATTTATGGGTATAGCAGCAAAATTGCTTTCTGACAATGGAGAATTAATATTTATTACTCCAAGAAGTTTTGCTTCGGGAAATTATTTCAAAGCATTCAGAGAATTATTTTTCAACACGGTTCAACTTCAGCGAATCCATTTATTCAATTCCAGAAAGGAGACTTTCGACCGTGACAAAGTGCTTCAAGAAACTGTAATTATTAAAGCCATACGAGAAAAGATAGACCCACTGAAAAAAGTAATTGTTTCTTCAAGTGCGGGTATAAAGGATATTGATAGCCCAAGCATTAATAGTTTTCAAGTAGATGAATTGATAAGCCTCCATTCAAAAGAAATTATTCTTCATTTGCCTACAAGCG
Organism: Paludibacter sp.; assembly: GCA_003250325.1. Taxonomy (GTDB): domain Bacteria; phylum Bacteroidota; class Bacteroidia; order Bacteroidales; family Paludibacteraceae; genus Paludibacter. Next base: position 1,991 of record QKGU01000327.1, on the reverse strand, counting down.
ACAAAGAAGAAAATATTCTTAGCCTAATATCAACATGGGATAGCAGATTGATTGATTATGATATTTATATTTCAACAGGACCTGTTGTTTCATTTCGAGCAGAAAATTTCATACAGAGTATCTACGAAAACGGAACGGTATTTCTTGCACCTCTGTTTTGGCTACACAACGTAAACAAAATGGTATTGGAATGGCCAAAGCAGTTTAAAGAGAAAGGTCAATATATACGGATAGAAGATAGTTCCCGATCATTGCTAATCCCCAATAAAAACTATATATTTTTAAGACGATTCAGTACCAAAGATGACAAAAGTAGACTTATTGCAGCTCCCTATTTCTGTAATTACTTTGAATCAGACTTTATTGGTGTTGAAAACAAGGTTAATTACCTTTATCGGAAAAAGGGACACTTGGAACGTAGTGAAACCGTAGGTTTATGTGCCTTATTAAACAGTGAACTTTTTGATACTTACTTCCGGATATTTAACGGAAATGTAAATGTAAGTGCTACTGAATTACGAGAAATGCGTTTCCCGCCAATTAATGAACTAAAAGTAATCGGAAATAAAATAATTCTCTCAAATGACTATACAGTAACAAATGTCAACAATATTGTGAACGAGTTATTTCATTTAGAGTCAATACTAAATAAACATGAGTAAAATTGAAGAAGCACAAGAGATTTTAAAAGCTCTCGGATTACCACCTGCACAATACAATGAAATGGCTGCATTAACTTTATTAGCTGTTTGTAATATCAAAGAACAGGGCAATTGGAAAGATGCAACAAAACAAAGTAAGGGTGTTTCGAAAGATATTATGAGTTTCGTAAATGAAAATTACGGAAAAACATATGCACCAAATACGAGAGAAACATTCAGAAGACAGGTTTTACACCAGTTTGTTCAGGCAAGAATAGTTGACTATAATCCAGATGACCCAAAACTTCCTGTCAATAGTCCAAAAGCCCATTATGCTTTGACAGATGAAGCACTAGAAGTTATAAAATCATATAAAACTAAAAACTGGAAAAAAGCATTAAGTCATTTCATAGCGGAGGTTGGTAAATTATCTGATGCTTATTTGAAAGAAAGAGAGCTAAATCAAATACCTGTTACGCTACAAAATGGGAAAATAATCAAATTGTCAGCTGGCGAGCATAATGAAGTTCAAGCAGCAATTGTAGAACAGTTTGCCCCCCGATTTGCAAAGGGAGGGGTTTTACTATACATGGGTGATACAGCTAAAAAGGACTTACATGTTGATAAGCAAGGATTGAAAGACTTGGGTATCCCTATAGATCAGCATAGTAAATTACCTGATATAGTAATTTTTGACACCAAAAGAAACTGGCTATTTCTAATTGAAGCCGTTACTTCTCATGGTCCAGTTTCACCTAAGCGACTTTTAGAAATTGAAGAATTACTCAAAGACTGTAAAGTAGGAAAAGTTTATGTAACTGCGTTTCCTGACATGGCAGAGTTTAAAAAACACTCCAACAATATAGCATGGGAAACTGAAGTTTGGCTGATGGAAGTTCCTGACCATATGATTCATTTCAATGGAGACAGATTTATGGGGCCGAGATAACAGCAACTAATTCGCCGCTACTGCGCGATTTAACCGTATGGCAAACTAGTCTGATCAAACAATAATTTTTCTTCTTTCCAAGTGATAAAATAGTTGGAGCAATTAAAGTTTCCCTCTTTTTAGGGGAATGTTCGAGCAAAAACAAGGAAAGTTTCCTCTTTTTAAGGGAAAGTTCAAGCAAAAACAAGGAAAGTTCCCTCTTTTTAGAGGAATGTTCGGGCAAAAAGGAGAAAAGTCTCTTTTCTGCCGCACGATTTAACCTAAAATCCGCAAGTATTTTTCTTCATGTAGCTTTAGGCGTATTTTCTACATACCTTTCTGTGAAAATTTCAATTTTAATCCCGGCTGATCATTTTTTAAATAGCCATCTGCGCGTACTTATTATTAAAAATGAATGAAAT
>QKGU01000242.1 GCA_003250325.1 Paludibacter sp. | reverse complement strand
TTATAACCCACATCACCCCAACCCAAATCATCGGCCATTATAAGAATAATGTTGGGTTTGTTTTCTGTTACTGATTTCTCTGCATAAGAAATCAATGAAGCTAACATCAATATACTAACTAAAAACTCTCTTTTCAAACCTTTAATTACTGACATAATTACCTGATAAACAGTTTAGGTGGAGAACTGGAAATAAATCCAGACCTCCACATATCAATTATCTATATTCAAAAAATTTCATCATCGATAAAGGATCTAACAATTCAGCTAACTAAATTAATACAAGAAGGTTACAGGCCGACAACATTTACTTCCATTCTTCTAAAACCAGCTCTGTATTCCTGTAAATTAGCACATCATTAACCTGATGAGTTGCTCCATCAGCATCAGCATATGTGTAATTTAGAGTGAATTGTCTTTCTGCAGCATCATAGCTGCCACTTCCCGCAACATTGCTTAAGGCATCTGTATTATGTCCGTTTAAAGTACATGTGCCATCAGCTACTGTCATCAACATGGAGTAAGTATTTTGGTCGTTATAATACTTGCCAATGAACGGTACCTGCACAATATCCTTCGCAACAGTAGTCAAAAGGAAATCTTCGTTGTAAACCAAATCATCTTGGGCATAAACAATGCTTTCAACGACATTTCCAGTAGCATCCAGCTTATTATCGGTTCCTTTCAGGTAATACCACCCATGGTATTCATTGTAGTAACGAATAACAATAATGGTAAAATCCTTTTCGGCAAGAATTGAATCGGATGTTGCGCTAACAATTTGCAAAGGCAGGGCATAATTATTTCCAACAGCCAACTGATCCTGCACAAATGCCTCCTTATCGATAGTTACCTTGACAGTACCATCAAATTTACCACTTGAAATTTCAATTCTATTGCTTTCTATCGTATAATAATCTGAGGGAAGGAGTACCAAGTCAGGATAATTATTTAACAAAGCATCTTGAACTTCAAAATCAACGTACTCGTTTATTGTATTCTCATATTTTCCCCCCAGTACGGCTCCAATTTCGAAAGACATTTCCTCTCCACTCACACTTACAAGTGTACGCAATGGATATTGACGCGCAAAGTAGGTGGTAGAATAATAATAATCCTGCTTATAATCATCGTAACAAGCTTGCAGCAAGAGCAAGAAGCCAATTGCAACAAACAACATTGTATTTTTCATAATATTCATTTTTCAATTTATACTGATTCTACCATCCTTGATTTTGTGTTAATCCGTCTGTCTTTAACAGTTCGTTGTTCGGAAGCGGCCCGTAATACATATAGTCCTGATAAACAGGAGTAACAATATTTTTTCTGATATAGGAATAGGAGTCATCTGAATTTTTAAGAATCGTTAAACCGGTTACCATTTCATTCAGATTATCTTTCCACCTTCTGAGATCAAAGAAACGGTGCCCTTCGAAACAAAGCTCGATACGACGTTCATTTTTGATCAGCTCACGCATCTGTTCTTTTGTTGTAATACTTGCCAAATAATCATCATTGGCAATAATCCCTGCTCTTCTTCTAACCTCAGCAATCGCTTCACGAGCAGACATCCCCAAGCTTGCATCATCCGAACCATATGCCTCATTTGCAGCCTCCGCAAAATTTAAAAACATTTCTACTTTACGGAATAAGGCATTGTAGTGGAAATCGTTTACTTCGTTTCCTCCAACTAAGTTGGCTTTAGAGCTAATCCACTTGCGTAAATAATACCCGGTGCGTGTTGAGTTTTCAACAGTAACACCCGGAGCTCCTGGCATATTATTACCTCCTTCATAGGTTTCAATTACATGGCCTTTAAATGTTGCATTGTTATATATTACTGTCATATAAAAACGTGGGTCACGATTAAAGTACATATCATCTTCATTATACCCACTTGCTACATCTGTAATAGGATAACCATTAGCCATTGGAAAAGCATCCACCAAATTCTGGGATGGATTACACTTGCCATTTCCGTAATGCGACGGTGGAAAATGGTTTTCTTCCAACTCCCGATTTCCTTTATTATCACCACTACCTCGCCGCATAATCAATTCGTCGTTAATATCATTATTGAAAAACGTTGCCGAGATATCGGCCACATTATAAACATCAGGCAATGTAGAACCAATGACTTGGATTACATCATAAGCAGCTTGGGCCGCTTCTGAATAATCCGCTGTTGCAAAAGCAGGACTTGCAGCATACAAAAGCACCCGAGACTTAAGCGCCTTACAAGCAACAGTTGTTGGTCGACCAACATTGGTTATACCAAAATCGTCGTTATCACCTTCGTATTTATCGGGTAAGCCAGCAGAAAGTGCAATATCTAAATCAGCAATAATTTGTTCCACACATTGCTCATATGTATTACGGGTATAATTTAAATCACCTGTAAAATCAATAGATTCTGTTATTAGAGGAATCCCCATTACGTTTCCACTTTCATCTATACCGGCATAACGGCGCAATAAATCAAAATGAATCCATGCTCTAAGAAAATATGCCTCTCCTTTCAAGCGCTGACGGTAAGCTTCATCCCTTTCCGGGTCTGCTTTAAAATAAAGTACATTCCCATCCAAACCGGCTTCAATAAAAAGGTTTACATTCTTCAAATCATCGTAACGTGCTTCCCACGCGCTTAATGGATTATTTATTGAGCTATAGTAACCATTTATCGAAAGCATCATATTCATGCTTCCGCTTAGATTGTTGGCAAGTGCATTATCAGTAGAACAATCGAGGAAATCATTCTCAAAAGTATCATAAGCAGAGGGTATAGAGCGATAAGCGTAAGTAATTAATCCGCTTACTTTTTTAGGATCTTGTATGAGCTCATCATAACTCATTTCATTTGTTAGTTTTGGCTCAAAATAGTCATCGCACGATGCAAGCACTAACAATAAGCCCAAAGTGATCATTATATTTCTCATCGTATTTCGTTTTTTGAAAGCGTCCATAGCTTCATGATTGAAATTTTCTTTGTTATTAAACCTATCCATACTACTTCGTTTTGTTTAATACGTTAATTTCAAACCGAATGAAACCGTCTTATACATCGGATAAGTTGTAATTCCTGTGTTCGGCGATTCAGGATCAACATCATCCATTTTAGATATCGCAAACAGGTCGTTACCACGAACAAACAATTTAACTTTATCAGATGCGATCTTACTACTAAACGATTCAGGAAGTGTGTAGCTCAATTCAATATTCCGCAGTTTAAACCAAGCTCCATTTTCCATCCAATATGTGGAACTGCGATAGCTGTGGGATGATGTCAGTGACGTTAAACGGGGATAAGTTGCACCTTGTACTTCACCAGGAACTGCAGCCCCTAAAGCCAGAACAGAGTACTTATTTTCACCTACGTTCCAATAGTAGGAATTATTCAACATCCGGTCAAAGCCTGTTGCTCCCTGCCCCAAGACATATAATGCCAAACCTTTATACTCAAGATTTAGATGCAATGAGTAGTTAATACGTGCATAACTGTTACCAATTATCTGCTGATCAAACTGATCGATAATATTGTCGCCTTTGTCATTGATGTAATTCTCAAGTTTGATATCGCCCGGAATTATATTTCCATATGAAGAAGTTACTCCATAATTGGAAATGTCGGCTTCATCAACATATAAACCATCAGACTTCCAACCCCAGATAGCATCGGTTACGTTACCGTTTTTGTTTAGATGCTCGTATTCATTTATTTCATCGTAAACCTCGTGGGTGGCTTTAGAGTAAATGACATTAAGCCCCAGTGAGTATTTCAAATCATCTACTTTATCGGTATAGTGCACATAAAAATCAACGCCGTTGTTCGAAATTTCATTATAGTTTGCAAATGGCTTCAATTCACCGGTATAATCAGGTAATGCGTTATCCAATATGACTGGGATATCGTAACGGTATTCGTTAAAGTAGTTTACTTCCAAGTCAACTTTGTTGTTAAACAAGCTGGCTTCAGCCCCAATGTTTAGTTCTCTCGATTTTTCAAAAGTAAGATCAGGATTACCTATCTGGCTTGCTTTCCATCCGTAATCGATGGTTGAATTTTTTTCGCCAGTCCGGAATGAACCGCTGCTGACATAGAAATCCTCATACAACAAATAATCGAACGCTTCATCGCCTTGTCTATCGTAACCCATAACGCCACAAGAACCCTTTAGCTTCAGATAATTAATGATTTTGCTGCCTTTCAGGAAATCTTCGTTTGAAGCAATCCAGCCCAAACCGCCACCGCCAAATAAACCCCAACGGTTATCTTTTGTGAATTTATCAGACCCCATATACGAAGTCGTTCCCTCAATGGTATATTTATCTTTAAAAACATAATTGGCACGCAAGCCGAGGTTTACGGCTTTCTCGTCCTGCTGTGTACTTCGTCCATCGAGGGTTGCCTTGCGACTTAATGTTTGTGTAACGCTGGCAAAATTCAACTGTAAATCATGATCATCCCATTTTTTCACGTAATCGATACTTCCAACAATGCCAACATTTTGTTTCATATCATCGCCTTTCCTACTTTCTTCTGATTCTAAAACATCCGTTCCAATTCGGACCATATTACTTGGGGCGATTCTTGAATAATCGAGCGACTTACCCAATTTACATTCATTGTAGACATCGAATGTAAGATATGCCCCGGCAGTTAAACCACTTACATATTTAGTCAAGTCGAAATTCATCCCTATGTTGGTTTGCGCGTAGTAATTTTTTGTATTTATGTAGCCTGAACGCGCCAATTCCCCAACAAGGTTTTCACTAACACGAGGACTCCATCCCAAAGAATCGATATCGGGTTGTTTACTAACGTATAATGGATAGTCGTTTGGCCGATGAGAAGACAAGGCATCAAAAAATTCATTGTTCGAAATATCGGCTCTCTCCCACATATCCATACGTCCTGCAATGTCGAGAAACATCGAAAGAACATCGGTAACTTCATAATCAAGGTTACTGCGAACATTTAACCGATTAAATGTTTGTTGTTTTCCAATATTCTCCAAGCCCTTTTCGCCAACGTAACCGACATTCAAAAAGTATTGAGTATTATCATCGCCACCAATCAGCTGTGCATTTACACGTTGAAAAGAAGTATTGGATTTTAAAAACTCGTCGTAATAATCAACATCAGGGTACGATATTGATGAATTTTCATATCCGGCAATATCCTCATCTGAATATATTGGCTCAAGTCCGTCGTTTATACGTGCCTGGTTGTACAAGCGTGCGTATTGTGCCGAGGTTACATATTCCGGCAATACCGATGGTGCTTTAATTCCATATTCCCCAGAAAAGCTAATTTTTTTATTGCCGTTGTAACCGCGTTTTGTCGTAACCTGAATTACACCATTGGCCGCTTTACTACCATAAAGCATTTTTGCCGTTACATCCTTTAACACTTCAATGCTTTCAATTTCCTCAAGGGTAATACTTGAAAGCGAACGGTTTGCAATTCCATCAATCACAACAAGAGGCGAATCTTCACTCCCTCCACGCGACTGCCCACGTATTTTCAACCAGGTATTGTCTATTCCCGGATCGCCAGCCCCCTTTGTTACAATTAAGCCAGGTGCTTGCCCTGCCAAAACCGATTCCACATTATAATCCGAAGAATGCATCAGGTTTTCACCTTTAATAACATCAACAGCACCAACGAATCTGTTTTTGTCTAAATGACCAAAGGGCAATGCCACTTTAGCATCCATTTTACGTGTAACTGTTGTATCATTTGCCAAAAACAGATTCGTTTGCTGTGCCAAAGCAAAGCCCCCCATGGCTAATAAAAATATCAATATATAGTACTTCATTTTTTTTATTTTTTAGATTACCATCCTGGATTCTGTTCAAATACAGACATCATATTCATCATGTCAGTTGGAAAGGGATACCAGTAGTGTTTATCTTCAAATACCCGAATAGCGGTCTCCAATTTCTTCTTTCCATAAACCAACTTGCCGTCAACTTCTCGGATATCAGCGGCATAAATACCCTGTGGTAAGATTTCCTTTGCTAATTTCCATCTCCGAAGATCGAACCAACGATGAAATTCGTGGTAAAGTTCAACTGCCCGTTCATTGTAAATACGCGGTCTAAAAGTCTCGGTATCTAACGTATATTTCTCTAAAACAGGAGGCATACCCACACGTTCGCGGACAATCTTAATAGCACCAGCAGCGGTTAATGTCGTTCCGGGCACGGGATCTGTTGGGCCATATACCTCATTAGCCGCTTCGGCAAAATCGAGGTATAATTGGGCAACCCGAATATGAGGGAAGTTTCGATACCATCCTGTTGACTTATGCCACTTATCACAACCAGGCCACCGGTGTTTCCCTTTGTGGTAATATCCACACCAAAATTTATTGGCTTTCATCTCATATTTATAGTGATAACCGTCTGGTGTCGCCTGTAAATCCCTAGGCACACCACTTGTTGGCGAAGAGAGTCCCTCATACATTTCATCGCCATGGACAAAAATCAGCATTTTCAGTCGTGGGTCCCGGTTTTCGTATGGGTCATCCGGGTCAAAACTTCCGCTTAAAACAGCCTCTGGATCATTAATATCGTAACCATCAGCTGTTTCAAACCATTCTACTGCATTCTGAGTTGGCTGGCCTTCCGTCTTCCATCCACCGGCAAATTGAGGAAGAAACCACCCCTTACCAGCCAATCCACTATTATCCGGAGCAGATGCCGATGATAACGGTGGTATCAATACGGCCTCTTTGGAAAAGCCATATTCGCGTCGGTACCAATTATCAGTGTAATCTTCTTTAGAATACATTTCATATCCCCCTTCAGAAAAACTTTTAATTGCATCAAGCGATGCAACAACAGCCTTTTCTGCATATTGAAGATTATATTCTTTTGAACTTGAGCCATAAGGATTCAACTGTGGATTCATTAATGGGCTGGCAGCATAAAGCAAAGCCATTCCTTTTAATGCTTTCGCAGAGGTCTGTGTCGCACGTCCTCTATTTTGATCATTCCATTTTACGGGTAGCAGCTCGATGGCCTTATCCAAATCAGCCACCAACGAATCGGTGCTTTGCAAATAAGTAGGTCGGGATACATCAAAGTTATGATCCGGTAAAAAAACCTGGTTCATAACCGGAAATCCGCCATAGCGACGGATAATCTGAAAATAGTGAAATGCTCTTAAAAAGTAACATTGACCAACCAGTTGATCCTTTAGCTCAGTTGCTGTATATCCCAATTCGGATGGATAATCTTTTAATAAGTGGATATTTTCCAATACCTCATTTACGGCCCTGATAGCAACAAAAGCCTTTGAAACAGGCTCTCCCGGAATATCAGTATTGTCGAATTCTTTGTCGGCACCAATATATACCATACCACCTAATTCTCGCGCCGTTGAATTCATCCAAACACCAGTATTGTATTCATAATAAGGAGGAAACGACACATGTGCTTCTTGGCATTCATCGGACATTACCCCCACTTCTCCTGCCCAATCAGACTGAGCATAATCATAGTTGTGAATTAAATGATTTGCTCTGTCAACCACCCCGCGGGTTAAATAGTAATCGGTATAAACTTCTTCTGAGCTTATACCTAATTCAGGGCTTACATCTAAGTATTCTTCACACGAAACAAAAGCCATAATTACAACAGAAGCCAACATCAGTATTTTATAATATTTTTTCATGTCATTACAGTTTTACTTTTAAAATGATACCCTCACACCTAAATTATATCGCTTAGTTAAAGGGTATACCTCTAATTTTTTTTGCTCTGGATCAAATTCATCAGGCAAATTAGACCAAGTAGCCAAGTTATTCCCATTCAGATAAATCTCGAACGAGTCGAACAATCCAATTTTTTTACTTAGTTCTTTACTAAGCTTGTATTTAACCTCAAGCGTTTTTAGACGCAAAAACGCACTTGAGCGAACGGAATAGGTACTTCTTTGATCATCATGTTTATTGTTTGATAGATGTAAAGCCGGATGTACTCCATCGGTATTCTCAGGAGTCCAGGCATCCAACTGTTCATTATTTAACAACTGAAAACCCATCGGATTAAATCCTTGATATTCGAACAGATAAAGACTTGACAAATATTTAGAGATATCGAACATCCCGTTAAACATGGCATGCACCCCAAAACCCTTCCAATCAAACCCTAAACTGAATGCATAGGTTTTCGTGGCAAAACTTGGATCCACAATAGGAACACAATCAAAATCATCAATAATTCCGTCACCATTATAATCAACATAATCAAGCGAACCGGGCGACAGATTCGTTGAATAGGATGATATCGTGCTGTTGTATACGTCATCCCATGATTGATATAATCCGGCGTACAGTAACCCACTTTGCCAACCGATTGGTTTTCCTTCGTCTTGTTGTTGAATTACTGTAGATGGGGGATCATCTTTTTCGACAATCCGGCTTTCGCTTAATGACATATTTACCTTTACAAAATAGTTAAAGTCTTTGCCAATAGTCGAGTTCCATTTCAACTCAGCATCAATTCCATGGTTTTTAGTTTCCCCTATATTGGCATATGGAGATTGATTTCCGAAAGTAGGAGGAACTGTTCGGCGCTGCATCAAAATATCTTTACGTTTTTCGTCAAACAATTCAAAAGTTCCCTGCAATTGATCGTTCAAAATCGCAAATTCAACTGCCAGATCCTGCTTTATTGCAGTTTCCCAGGTATTGTTTGGAACTGCGGGTATCCCTTCAACATACAGAGGCGAATAATTAATGACCGGATCTCCATACCAAACATTCGATCCATTATCCCCACTATACCCCACGTATTGAGACAGATATATAAACCGGTTATCGCCAATCCCTTTATCCGATCCAATTTCTCCATAGGAATATCGAAGTTTTAAGAAATCGAAGAAGCTCGTACTTTCTTTTAAAAAGTTTTCTTCTGAAATAACCCACCCAAAGGCCATTGATGGAAAGAATCCAAAGCGTAAGCCGGGTGCCCAGTTTTCATTACCGTTATACGCTCCATTAAATTCGGCCAGATATTTTGATTTAAAAGCATAAGTTGCACGTCCTACCCAGCTCTCTTCGTAATGTGGAAAATAAATGCCACTTTGAGCCCTGCGACGGTTGACCAAGGCCAATGCAGAAATCGCGTGATTGCCAAACGTTTGAGCATAATCCAACGCAAATTCATAATACAAACTATTATTTGAACCATCAATTTTCTCTGCGTCTACTGAAGACGGTTGTGCGATAGCATTTTGGTCACCACTTTGAATGAACCCAGTATTGTCTTCATTAGGATGATAATACAAAACATTACCATCTATGCTGCTTTCGTACCCTTGGTAATAATTGTATGACAACTTTGCTTTTACCTTTAAATGATCGGAAATATTTTGTTCCAGACTAAAATCAGTATATAAAGTATTCGATCGTCTGCTTACGGATCCGCCTCGCTCCATTCTTAGGTAATTTGGGTTGGTTATAACCCCTTCTTCTGTTCCTAAACGACCATCACTCAGTTCTGGTGCTGCGCCGGTCATCGGCGTTTGATAAAGCCTGGTATACGCATCACCACCCCCACTCGCCAATCCCTCTATTGTGGATGCAGTTATATTGTTTCCATTCCACCGTTTAAAGTTTCCTGATAGCCCCACATTAAACTTGGTTGTTTTTGTAAAATTGAAATCCAGATTAGTACGCCACGTATATTTTCTCTGATAAGTCCTGGGGTCAAAATCTTCCTGTTCTCGCAGATCAAAAATATCCCCGTCATACTGATATCCGAAAGATGTAAAATAAGAAACGAACTTGTTACCCCCCGATACATTTAAGTTATATTGTGACGCTTTACCTGTTGTTAAGATATCGGCCACACTCGTATATGAATAGTAATCCAAATCACGATTAGGATCGCTCCAGGCATCGATTAAACTTTGAGGTTTAAGTTTGGCATACTCATGGTCGTTCATAGCTGCCATGTTATAATATTTCAATGTTGTCGCATAATCCATAAAATAGTCTTTATCCATTGTGGGATCTTTTAATCCCCAACTAGCACTAAAGCTAACTTTTGCCTCTCCCTGCAATCCTCTTTTCGTGGTAACCAAAATAACTCCGTTTGCCGCTTTTACTCCGTAAACAGCTGTTGCCGAGGCATCTTTTAGCACCGAAATAGATTCTATTTCATTTGGGTCAAGATCATTGAAATCACGTTCAACACCATCAACAACATAAAGAGGGGTATTATCAGACCAAGTTGACTGTCCACGAATTAGAATGGTTGCTTTCGTGGAGCCAGGCTGGCCCGCTGCCTGCATGGTCGATACACCAGGAAGAATCCCAGCAAGAGCCTCCGATACAGTGGTTACATTACCGGCTTGCAAAAGTTCGTCACCTTTTGCCTGAGATATAGATCCCACAACCGTTTCTTTCTTTTGACGACCATAACCAACAACCACTACATCCTCTATGAGTTCTGCATCAGTTTTCATGGTAACATTGATTATTGTTTTTTGTCCCAACTCAATTTCTTGCATTTGAAAACCTATGAAACTGAAAACCAACACAGCATTTTTTGTATCAGCAAAAGTAAGGGTATAATTTCCGTTGAAATCAGAAACAGTGCCGATAGTCGTACCCTTTACGACAACGTTTACTCCGGGAAGCCCAATGCCTTCAGGATCCACAATTGTACCGGTAACATTTTTTGATTGAGCATTGACCGTAATCGTGATAATGCTAAACAAAAACAGGAATAGCAGGAGAAAAATTTCCCGAAATTTTACTCTAATAATTTTTTTCATTGTAGTTCATTTGATTAGTTCATTTGATTCGTTCGCTTTTAGTTTTCGATATAAGAAGCGATATGGAATTATGTATTACATACATGCTTGATTTATAAAAACTAAATAATAAGCGGGTTAACTTTTACTCTTTCATAATCTTTAAATTTTAGTTAGCAACTGGATATATAGTCCTCGATATCAATTCCATGAAGTAGTAATCAGCATAAATCAAAGGAACATTTACTTCGTGATTCGAGGGTTTTGATCCTGTAGACTGTTTTAATAAGAAACCATGATTTCTGGATGGATCTGCATAATAGTCATCCTGCAATAAGGAATGAAGAATCTTATCGGCAGCTTTAGTATATTGATAACGGTTTTCTGAATATTCACTTAATTCAACCAAAGCTGATGCAATAATCGCTGCTGCTGATACATCTCGTGGTTCGTTAGGAATATTAGGCGCATTAAAATCCCAATAGGGAATTAAATCTTTAGGTAGATTTTTATGACTAAGAATATAGTCTGCAATTTTCTCTGCGTGTTTTAAAAAGATTTCATCACCCGTTTCCCGATATACTACCGTATAACCATAAAGCCCCCATGCTTGACCTCTACTCCATGAACTTTCGGCAGCATATCCCTGATGCGTGGTTTTAAGCTGAACTGCTCCTGTTTCCGGATTATAATCAACTACATGATAGGAAGAATTATCACTTCGAAAATGATTTTCCAGGGTTTTTGTAGCATGAGAAACGGCAATATTTTTATACATCACATTACCCGTTTCTTTAGCTGCCCAAAACAAAAGCTCCAGGTTCATCATATTATCAATAATAACAGGAAAATCCCATTCTTCCCTGTTAAAATCCCAAGAGCGAATACACCCGACTCTTGGGTTAAATCTTGTCGCTAAAGTTTTGGCTGATTGGATTAATATCTCCCTGTATTTTGTTTCTCCGGTATTTTCATATGCTCTGCCAAAGCTGCAAAACATCTTGAACCCCATATCATGTGTCCTTCCGTTCCATTTTTCATCTTCCAATGGCAACGTGTATTCAACAGCTTTATCCTTCCAATAATCATTCTTGGTAAGTTTGTACATTAGCCAAAGCTCTCCAGCGAAAAAACCACTTGTCCAATCATTTGCTTTGACCATTTTTACCCCCCTACTATTGATCGATCTGGGAGATACCAATTCCGGAGTTCGCATTTGATCAAAAATGGATACTGACGTATTTAGCTTGGCGTCTAACTCTTCTATTATTTTAGTCGATTTTTCCTGTTTGCAACAAACTGAGAGAATAATAAGAGCCAATAAAAAAGGAATAATAGTTTTCATGTCAATTAATAAATGGTTGGATGACCATATTTTTTACAACCCGAAACTACTATCACGTTAGCCCACAATTCTTACAGCATTGTGTCAATCAAAACAATATTGTTGCATTGTTTTATATTGTTTCATCAATACAACAATAGCGATACTTTTACACAATTAAGTTCTGTATTTTTGTTTCATATCATGAATATCCCATATATGAATTTGAATAGACTGCTGTTATTTTTGATTGTAAGTATTGTTCCATTTTTAACAATAGCCAAAAGTGGTGAAATACATTTTAGGCAAATTTCGCCACAAGGAGGTTTTACCCATAATGCTATTCTTTCCATCAATCAAGATAAATCAGGGAATATGTGGTTTGGGTCAAGCCAGGGATTGATTAGGTACAACTCGAATGGGGCACAATGGTTTGTTCACTTGCCCGATGATTCGTTAAGCCTACCTGACTCTAAGATTAATAGTATTTGTGTGGATGACAAAAATAATGTATGGATAGCGACTGCTCGTGGATTGTGTCGGTTCAATGTTAATACAAATAAATTCAACAAAATAAATTACACATACGAAGACAACTCAGCACCTCAGACTATTGTATCAGAACTAATTGCAACTAATAACAACAAGTTTTTCATCATTGATAGTAAAAACTTCGGAATACTTGATTTAGATAGTGGGAAATGTACTCGAATTGGCCAGAATAGCATCGAATCACCACGTACTATATACAGAGATAACCTTAATCAATATTGGCTTGGCACTAAAGATGGTACTGTTTTTTGTTATGATCCAAATCAAAACAAATTGAATAAGATTATTGATGCTAATGGATTTAAAGTGAACGCATTGCTGACTGAAAATGATAAGATTTGGGTTGGCTATGAGGAGGCGGGAGTCAAACTATTCAACTATAAAGGTGAAGAAGTTCGCAATCTTTCCCTCAGTTATAGTAATGATAAAAAAAACAGAGACAATATCCGAACAATAAAAAAGGATACTTATGGCAGGGTCTGGATTGGAACATATCAGGGATTATTCATGTATGATGGGGAAACAACACTCCGTTTTAACAGCGATGAATATCCCGGGCTAATCAAAAACTCCATTTTTGAGATCTTCGAAGATATGCAAGGTGGTATTTGGTTAGGAACATGGCACGGAGGAGTGGTCTATTATCATCATTCCGACAATGCATTCGAAACATTCCAACACAATAGCAACAACAACTCCATCAGCAACAATTCCATTAGTTCATTTATCCAAACCGCTAATAATGAATTGCTGATAGGAACTGAAGAAGGAGGGTTAAACTCATTAGACCTAACGACAGGCAAATTTGATTTAGTTCCCTTTGCAACAAAGACCACTATTAATAACATAAAATCTTTGTGCAAAGATCTTGATGGAGGGATATGGGTTGGAACTTACAAAAATGGCTTGTTCTATAAAGCTAAAAACTCTTCAAAATATATTCAATTAAAAGGTAGTAATGAAAACGATGTCGATCTTTCTTCATCTGCTATTTACTCCATCTGTGCGGTAGAGTCAGGCGTTTGGATTGGAACATTTGGGCAAGGCATACTTTTTTATGATACAGAATCGAAATCATTCAAAAAAATTGAACAACACCATTCCGTACATAATCTCATACGATGTGTTTATGCCGATTCCAA
>QKGU01000366.1 GCA_003250325.1 Paludibacter sp. | reverse complement strand
AGTATCTTTCTTCTTTGATAGCATAATATATTTGCAAGATTTATGCATCAAATATACTAAAACTTGCAGATACACACAATACTTTTAAGATTTATTTTACTGGTAATCTTATGTTTATGGGCTTTTTAAGGGTCGACTAATTAGCCTTATTTTTCCAACGATGCACGAATCAAACATCAAACAAAGAGGCCAAAGCAATTAAATTACTTTGGCCTTTCATTATACCATATAACCAACTTTATTGAGCCTTTATAGTTTTTAGTTTTTTGATTTCATTTTCCAGATTCTCAATCTGTTTTTCCTGATTATTTATCGTCTTAAGTAACTCATTCAATTCTTCATTATCAATAGAAGTCGGATACTGAGCATCTACTCGTTCAAGAAAATCAGCCAAAACATTCATATAATTTATAAAAGCATCATAGGCACTTTCATAATGAGTCCCATAAGCATCCTTATGACTCATATAACGAAAATGATCGGCAGACTGTAACATTAACCAATCATGCTGCAGAGGCTTATCGTTGCACAAATGAACACGTTCACTCACAGAATACAACTTTGACAGAGCTTCCTGCTGCAAATCATTTCCGGTCCAGGGAGTAAGATCTTTATCATTTCCCACCCAACTTATTGGATAAGGAACAGACAAAGGGCCTGCAGATTCAGATTTTTTACTTATTTCACTTGGCAAAACAAAATTCATATGATGTTCAATTGCATGATATGGAAGTGCTTTAAAAAACTCGAAGACACCTGTATAACCCGGTTGAACAATACCAAATGTATTGTAACCCATACCAATGTTCACTATTTTTTCATCTTCCGGCAAATCTCCAATCCATTCAATAAATTTTTCAGCCGTCAAACCCAGATTCGAAAATCTGAAAGACATATCATCACTCAATTTATGATTCCTAATCAGCAATTTTAATTTTGGAATATACGAATGATTATAAACATAATTTGGACTTTTCCAACCCAAAATATATTTGGCTTCATCTATTAATACAGTTTTAAAACCCATTTTGGAAGTCACCTCTCCAATTTCATCTGAATAAATTAATTCTGAATTAAAAAAAGCTGTAGGTCGTTTTCCAAATAACAGTTCAATCCTGTCGGAATGCATCTTTACTTGTAATTCAAATTCTGCAGCATCATAAATTGAGGCAAGAGAATGAGCA
This sequence comes from Paludibacter sp., assembly GCA_003250325.1. GTDB lineage: Bacteria > Bacteroidota > Bacteroidia > Bacteroidales > Paludibacteraceae > Paludibacter. Next base: position 26,272 of record QKGU01000366.1, on the reverse strand, counting down.
TAAGGTTCAGCTAAAAATTCCACGCTTCCTGTTTTTGCAAGTTCTTTAAAACTATCTATCAACTCGGGCGCGTATTGTTCGAACAAGTCTAAAGCAACCCCAGATATTGCAAACGCACATTTAAACTTTCCATTAGAACTTCTTATCATTTCAGCAATCGTACGATTCGCATTCAAATACGAATCATACACAAGCCAGTTTAATCTATCGTTAGTCAAAAAATCATCATAATAGTAATGATCTTTACCAATTTCAAAAAAACGATAGCGTTTCAATTGATAAGGCAAATGTATTTGGAAGTAAAAACAAATGTTTTTCATATATTATTTAGTATTGATTTTATTAATTATTTATTGCAAGACATTTACATCACGCTATCATAAATAGCTCTCACCTTTAGTCCCGCATCTTCCCACTTAATATTATTTACTTCATCAAGCCCAAGCTTACTTAAACTCTCGAACATGGCCGGATTCTTTACAATTGAATAAATAGCGTCTGCCATTGCATCAATGTCCCAATAATCTGTTTTTATCGCGTGAGTAAGAATCTCAGCACAGCCCGATTGTTTCGAGATAATAGTTGGAGTTCCTATCTGCATAGCTTCTAAAGGAGAAATTCCAAACGGTTCGGAAACTGAAGGCATGATATACACATCACTCTCGGCCAACATTTCATGCACCTGCCTACCTTTTAGAAAACCTGTAAAATGAAATCGATCTGCAATATTTCTCTTTGCCACCAAATCAATCATCTCGTGCATCATATCGCCACTACCTGCCATAACAAAACGAACATCTTTTGTTCTTTGCAATACTCTATGAGCTGCCTCTACAAAATATTCAGGACCTTTCTGCATAGTAATTCTACCCAAAAAAGTCACAACTCGTTCTTTTCTGGGTATTCTTTTAAAACTTTCTACATTAGGTAACGGCTCCACAGCATTATGAACTGTTGTAACTTTGCGCGGATCTTGATGATATTTTTCAATGACTATTTTTCGTGTAAGTTCACTTACCGTCATAATATGATCGGCCGCATCCATTCCACGTTTTTCAATTCCATAAACAGTTGGGTTTACCTGTCCACGACTCCGATCAAAATCTGTAGCATGCACATGTATCACAAGTGGCTTCCCTGAGATTTGTTTCGCAAAAACTCCTGCCGGATAGGTCAACCAGTCGTGGGAATGGATAATATCGAAATCCATTTGATGAGCTAAAACACTTGCTACAGCTTCGTAATTTGAGATTTCCTCTATCAAATTATCAGGATAACGTCCGGAGAAATCGACACACCCTAAATCATTAGTATAAATTCTACTGAAATTATATTTTATTCCATTACGAAGCCAGAAATACTCATCAGGATGCATAATCGATCCTATTCGTTGATTTACATAATCCCAACTATTTTCTTTCCAGACAATCGGCACGTTACAAGCCCCTATAATTTTCAGGAAACTCTGATCCTCATCACCATGCGGTTTAGGTATTACGAAAGTAATGTTCATATCCTGTTGCATAGACATGCCTTTTGTAAGTCCATAACTCGCTGTTCCAAGTCCACCCAATATATGAGGCGGAAATTCCCAACCAAACATTAATGCCTTCATATATTATTCGTTTTCATAATTTTTTAAAAGATTCAATACCCGGAGCGTCTCAGCCACACTCATTGCAAATGACATACCACCATGACCCTTATATGGCGGATTTCCGTCAAACAATTCAGGTAGAGTTCCTACACAGAGCTCTATCATCTCAGCTTCCAATCCCAACAACATTCGTTCGAGAAAAGATTTTCCACTTTGCTTATATACACGCAGATATGCCGAAGCAAAAGCGCCAAAAGTACATGGCCAAACCGGGCCATTATGATAATTACGATCACGCTCCAATTGCCCACCAACATAGCTTGGTCTGTAAAAACCACTCTTAGGACTTAATGTCCTCAAACCTTTTGGGGTCAACAATTCTTTTGTCGTAATATCTACTACAGATTTTTGCTGTTGTTTATCCAGAGGAGAAAATTCCAATGCAACAGCTAAAATCATATTTGGACGAACTTCCTGATCATTATAGTACCCATCTACATAATCATATAGATAAGTACCATTCCAGAAGGTCGACACAAAAGCTTCTCTCGCCATTTCAGCCTGATAATCCAATAAGTCAGCGGCATGTTCATTTCCTTTTTCTCTGACAAGAACCGCCGTAAATTTCAGCGCATTATACCACAAAGCATTAATTTCCACTACATAGCCAGTGCGGGGTGTAATCGGCTTTCCACCCTCAATTGCATTCATCCAGGTAGCGGGTCTATCAGTCCCATTTACATACAACAAACCATTATTATGAAGAAACAAATTTGGATGCTTTTGTTTTCTTATAAACGAAATTATATCAGTAGCAAGTTCTTCAAAACGCAACACAGCATCCTTAATCGAGGTTGATTTCGCATATTGTTGTATTGTCCACAAAAACCATAACAAGACATCCGGGTCAGAAATACCTTCCAATTTAATTCCGTCCATATCACCTGCCATGAATTTTTTGAGTTCCAAAACCGATGTTTCTATTATTCTATCAAAATAATCCAAACGCCCAATACTTAGAGTACATCCAGGCAAAGCAACAAACTGATCTCTTGCTCTTGCCCCGAACCATGGATAACCAGCCAAAAGACATGTACTATTTCCTTCTCTTTTGTAAAACTGCTGAGCAGAATTTTTAAGACAAGAATACATATCACTTCTAGGCTCTCTTCTAGCCAACTCTGCTTCCCATAAAGACTTTAATTTTTTAGGTGATATTTCTGACACTCCTGCAGAGAAAATTATTGATTCTCCTTTCTTTATAGGAATTTCGAAATATCCTGGAACAAGCAAATCTTCTTTATATTCATATCCACGCTCTTGCTCCTTAAAATATTCAATATTCTTATACCAATAAGGCTGATGAGTATATGTGTTTTTTTTTGAAAATTGCATACATAATGATGGATAGCCCTCGTAAAGACAGGTACATATTCCATTTTGAATTTCTTTATAAGATGTATCTGCCAAGTCGTTTTGTTTTGTCAGATTATTTACACTTCTGAATGCAAGAAAAGGTTTAAATCTCAAAAGAGTTGGCGAATGAGCTTCGAGCAAGGTATATTTAATCAGCGCACGAGGTTCAAACGACACCAAAAGACGTTCTTTCGAAAGGATAACTCCTCCCACTCTATAAATTGTACGCGAAATAACTTCACAATCGAATTGGCGAATATATTTATGTCCATTAGGACTAAAATTATTACCTTCATATTTATTTATGCCCAAATTGAATTCAGCTCCATGCTGAATGACCGTTTCGGACAATGAAGACAAAAGAACATGATTAGTATTATCAATCTCAGGAAGAGGAACAACTAACTGTCCATGATATTTTCTTGTATTACAATCTATTAATGTAGTGCTATTATATGCACCAGCTCTATTTGTGCGAATCATCTCCTTCGTCAGAGATTTATCTAAATTAATCAGTAAGGTTTTATCAAAATTGAGATAACTCATATATTTAGTAAGTTAAATAAAATTACATTCATCAATATCTCTCTTATTAAATTAAAAATAAAATACATTTCAATTCTCAAACAGTATTTTTTCGAGCATATTTGAAATATTTGAAAAACGGCCGCAATATATTAAATAATTAGCAAATACAAAAGGAAATAATTTACCAAATTTTCAGAATTCAAACAATCGGCTAATTTTTTTTAATTTATTTATTTTTTCAACAAAACATACTTTTTGAGACAAAAACACGTTAACTCTTCTAATAAATTGTAACTTTGCGCTAACATTTATAATTTCAAGCAAAAATAAGTTGAGCAATTCTTCCGAAAAGCAACAATTCTATTACGCCATTTTCATTCCTATGACGTTGGGATTATTTATGATAATGAGTTTTATTTTTGAAAAAGGAATGGATTGGGATTTCCATTATGCAGGCATATTCCCACGTAATCCAAGAAGTGTTCTAGGCATCTTTACACTGATTTTTGTTCACGCTGATTTAGGGCATTTAGCAAACAATGTTATCTCATTTGTTGTATTATCCACGATGTTATATACTGCTTACAAAAGTATTGCAACAAAAGTTTTGACAATATCGTGGTTATTCAGTGGCATTATTCTTTGGATAATTGGGAGGGAAAATTGGCATATCGGAGCCAGTGGGCTAATATATGCTTTGGTCTTCTTTCTTTTTTTTAGTGGTATTATCCGAATGCATATTCCTTTGATAGCCATATCGCTTGTAGTAGCTTTTGTTTATGGAAATATGGTTTGGCACATAATACCATGGCAAATTCACGATCCAACATCTTGGGAAGGACATTTGTCTGGTGGTATTGTTGGTTTATTCCTATCCATATGGTTACGAAAAAAGGGACCTCAGAAACCAATAAAAATCTGGGAAGAAGATATTAATGATTTAGAAGAAGAAGAAGAAGAAACAAAATTAGATTAATATAACAAACAACATATCAATTATCATTTTAATAACATGGAAGAAAACAATACAAAAGAAATTAACCTGCTACAACTTATATCCATTTTTATTAATTGGTTAAAAAAAATAGGATTAGGAATTGTCAATATTTTGGGGAACATTCTAAAGTTAAGTTATCGACATTTTTTTGTTCTGGTCATAATAATTGGAGCTAGTGTAATTATTGGACAATATTTATCCCGGAAGTCAGCAAGAATATATAAAGCAGAAGCTATGGTAATGATTTACGGTAGTGAAGCTCAAACCGTAAGGGATATTTCCAGACAGATAGAGAACTCATCTTCGATTAGTCCACTAATATCTTTGGCAACAAAACTATCAATTCCCGACAGTATTGCTAAAAATATCGTTGAAATACATTCCTTCTATGTGATCGACTACATGAAAGATAGCGTTGCTGACATGGTAGATTTCAACAACAATCATTCACTTTCCGACACGACCAACATTCGAATGAAAGATCGAATTTATTTTCAACTACAAACAAGAAACCTAGAGCAAGTTCCACTAGTTGAAAATGCTCTTTTAAAATACTTCAATAACAACAAGACACTCAGCACTCAATTCGAGAACAAGAAAAATGAATTAATTCAACAAATAAATATCTGTAATACTGAAATGAAGAGACTGGACAGCTTAGCAAAGGTTTCTTATTTTAAAGAATCAGAGAAACAATTGCGTTTTGATAACAACAGACTGATCGTTGGCGAACAACGCAAACAGTTGTTTTATGAGGAACTTCTAAAGCTTCAAAAAGAAAAGGCTAAGACTCAAGATAAATTAATTAATTTTTCACAACCTGTAACCATACCATCTGGATTTATTGTTAATCCTCTACCATTAAATGGTCGTGTAAAGTACGGAATATATAGTTTATTAATAGGATATGCAATTGCACTTATTATTTCATTGCTTATCGAAAACTACAAAAAGATATTCAAATACTTAAAAAGTTAAGATCAATCTAGGATAAAATTAAAGCCCATTGGACAAACATACCAATGGGCTTTATTTTATCATTATATCCTGAATTTATGACATCCTGTTTTTAAAATCCTCATAACCAAATTCTCTTAGCATTTTAAATTCGCTTTCTTTTGTCCATATACCAATTCCAGGATGCGACACTCCATTGAACATAGTGGTTTTTACCATGGTATAATGAATCATATCCTCGAAAACAATCTTATCCCCGATTTTCAATTCATTTTCAAACGACCAGTCGCCATAAAAATCGCCGGACAAGCAACTATTACCCCCCATTCTGTAAGTAGGTTTACCAGTGAATCTATCTGTAGCTCCAACAATTGAAGGTTTATACGGCATTTCCAAACAATCTGGCATGTGGCATGCAAATGAGACATCGAGCATAGCCGTTTTAATTCCTTTATTTTCCACTATGTCTACTACCGACGAAACAAGAACTCCCGTGCGCCATGCAAAAGCACTACCCGGCTCAAGAATTATTTGTAAATGTGGATATTTACTTTTAAATGATCTCAGAAGATTTATTAAGTGCTCAACATCATAACCTTCTCGTGTCATCAAATGGCCTCCCCCCATATTAAGCCATTTTAGTTGCTCAAAGAACTTTCCAAATTTACTCTCAACAACACTTAGCGTTTTTTCTAAATCATAGGACGTTGACTCACACAAAGTGTGAAAATGGAGTCCCTCAACCCCTTCAGGCAACTTATCACCTAGCAACTCAGACACAATACCCAAACGCGAACCCGGAGCACAAGGGTTATATAAATCCGTTTCCACGTCGGAAAATTCCGGATTAATCCTCAGTCCGCACGAAATGTTATTATTTCTGGTTTGTGGATAGAAACGTCCGAATTGCTGTAGAGAATTAAAGGTTATATGACTGCTACACTTCATAATTTCCGGGAATTCCTTATCAGTATACGCAGGGCCATAAGTATGTGCCGGACTACCCATTTCTTCGAAAGCCAATCTGGCTTCAGCTAACGAGCTTGCAGTTGAATAAGGAATATACTCCCTTACAATTGGAAAAACGCTCCACATAGCAAATGCCTTGAAAGCCAATATAATTTCAACGCCAGCACGCTCTTTTACAGAACGAATTAACTCCAGATTTCTTCTAAATGCAACTTCATCCAACACATAGCATGGTGAAGGAATTTTATTATAATTCATCTAAGTTCAATATTTTCTGCAAACTTATATAAAATATCGAATAATACAAGATTATCCATTCTCATAACAAACAAATTCATAGAAACAAAAAAAGCAGCTCATTTCTGAACTGCTTTTGCGGTACGGACGGGACTCGAACCCGCGACCTCCGCCGTGACAGGGCGGCATTCTAACCAACTGAACTACCGAACCAATTTTTATTTATCGTGCATTGCGTTCAAATGCGGTGCAAAGATACGGCAAAATTTTATTCCTACAATAGCTTTGATTATTTTTTTTCGATTTTTGAAAATATTTTTCCGAAATCCTTTCATAGAGGGGATTTCATAAAAATTCAACACTCCCATCTTCAACACTTTAAATACATTTTCCACAGAGAAATATTTCTCTCCGATTAATAATGCTATCTTTGCAATTAGTTTTTAAAATTTAATTTTCGAATGAGAGGAAATGATAATACGGCAGTACTTTTAATGCATTGCCCTGACCGTCCGGGCATTTTGGCCGTTGTAACAGAGTTTATTAATCAACACAAAGGAAATATCCTATATCTGGATCAATATGTTAATCGTGAAGAAGGCATGTTTTTCATGCGTGTAAAATGGCAATTGGATGAATTTGAAATTCCAAAAGATAAAATAGCCGAGTACTTCGAAACACTTATTGCCAACCGTTTTAAGATAACTTTCCGCTTATACTTTTCGCACAGCAAACCACGTATGGCCATTTTCGTATCGAAAATGCCACATTGTTTGTATGATCTGCTTGCACGTTATGCGGCAGGCGAATGGCATGTAGAAATTCCAATCATCATAAGCAACCATCCAGACATGGAGGAAGTGGCTAATCGTTTTGGAATAGAATATCACTGCATTCCTATAACAAAAGAAAACAAAGCCGAGCAAGAAGCCAAACAATTGGCACTACTCAAAAAACACAAAATTACGTTCTGTGTGCTGGCTCGTTACATGCAGGTATTGTCAGCTGAATTTATCACAAACTACCCCGACCGCATTATCAATATTCACCATTCTTTCTTGCCTGCATTTGCCGGTGCAAAGCCTTATCATGCAGCTCATGAGCGTGGAGTAAAAGTGATCGGGGCTACAAGCCATTATGTTACCAGCGATTTGGACGCTGGTCCAATCATCGAACAAGATGTCACCCGCATATCACATAAAGACACAGTGGAAGAACTGATAAAAAAAGGACGTGACCTAGAAAAAATAGTTCTTTCGCACGCAGTAGAAAAACATATCGAAAGAAAAATATTGGCATATAAAAACAGAACAGTTGTTTTTCAATAATAACCTTGAATCCCGATTTTCAGAATCCCGGTTCTAATTATTCTACGAAATGGAAGTTACACGATTATTTGATTTATTGGATAACTATCTGGAAAGATATCCAAATCAGGAAGCCGCTTTAGCTTGCAAGCGAAACGGAGCATGGGTAAAATTTAGTATTCAACAATATATCGAACTGACAAATAACATCAGCTACGGTATGTTGAAGCTGGGAATTAAACCCGGTGATAAAGTCGGAATTGTAAGCGGAAACAGACCGGAATGGAATATGATTGATTTTGCGACAATGCAAATTGGCGCAATTTCCATCCCCATTTATCCAACCATAAGTCAGGATGACTACAGACACATTCTGAATCATGCCGAAATGAAGATGATTTTTATCGAAGGCAAAGAGTTGCGCAACAAACTGCAACCCATTATGCCGGAAGTAAAAACGCTGAAAGAAATTTACACTTTCAACGAACAAGGTTCGGAATACAGATTTCTTGACCAACTCATCGAACTTGGGAAAGAGAATCCTGAGCCGGAAAAACTTTCCAAAATAAAAGCTGAAATTAAACCGGACGATTTGGCAACGATCATTTACACATCAGGCACAACCGGTTACCCGAAGGGTGTAATGCTTTCGCACAGCAACATCGTTAACCAAATTAAAAATCTTGAAATGACTCCGGCAAAATGGAGCAAGACAGCGTTAAGTTTTCTTCCTCTGTGCCATGCTTACGAACGCATGTTGGTATACTTGTATCAATATCTGGGCATGTCGGTTTATTATGCCGAAAGTCTGGCAACCATTGCTGAAAATATCAAGGAGATAAATCCGACAATGATGTCGGCCGTTCCGCGATTGTTGGAAAAAATCTACGACAAACTTTTTCTTTCAGGAAAAAAACTGCCGTTTGTACAACGTAAGCTATATTACTGGGCATTTAGCGTAGCAACCAAATACCAACTCGATGGAATGGGTTGGGGATTGAAAACTCAATTGAAACTTGCAGACAAGCTAATCTATTCAAAATGGCGTGCTGCTATCGGAGGTAATTTTGATATTGTGGTTTCTGGTGGATCGGCTATTCAGCCACATATTGCTTCATTTTTCTCTGCTATTGGAATGCCTGTTTTCGAAGGTTACGGACTGAGCGAAACATCACCTGTAATTGCAGTTAGTCAACGAGGTAAACATGGTCGGAAATTTGGAACCGTAGGGCCTCCTCTTCCCGGAGTTGAAGTAAAACTGGGCGAACGCAATGAAATTATTTGCCGTGGACACAATGTAATGTTGGGCTACTACAAAGACCCTGAATTAACTGCCGAAGTAATTGACAAAGACGGCTGGCTACACACCGGTGACATTGGTAAATTTACTCCCGAAGGTCAGTTAATTATTACTGGTCGTTTAAAAAGTATATTTAAAACTTCCTTTGGAAAATACGTAAATCCGCAAGCAGTTGAGTCAAAATTCACAGAATCACCGTTGATTGAGAATATGATCGTGCTGGGCGAAAATAAAAAATTTGCAGCGGCTCTCATTTCACCGGATTTCGCATATCTAAAATCGTGGTGTGGACAGCACAAAATAAAGTACTCTACCAACGAAGAGATGATAGAACACCCTGAAATTATAAAACGCTATCAGGAAGAAGTGAAAGCTTACAATAAATTCTTTGGTGATTTTGAACAGGTAAAACGTTATCAACTGGTTCCGGAGGAATGGACTGCTTCTGCCGGCTTCCTTTCGCCAACTTTAAAAATTAAACGAAACGTTATCGAGAAACATTACGCAGAAAGAATTGAAAAATTATTCGCATAATGATAAAACAAAAAGCAGATTAACTTTTGATTTGCTTTTTTGTTTCTAGTAGATAAGACTTTACAACATTAATCACACAACTACAAAAACATGAAAAAAGGACATATTACAATAGCAATCGCTTTATTATTTTTACTATCATCATGTGCCAGTCTTGATAAGTTCACCCAATTTGACATGAGTTTCTCGCAAGATGTAAGTATTGAGCCTCCGTTTGATTTTTTCACACCAATTAATATTGCTACACCACCTATCACAACCAACTCCAGTACAACATTCTCGTCAAACAACACGAACAAAGACTTGGTAGATGAGATAACATTAAAAGAAGTGAAGTTGACAGTCATTAGTCCAACTGGTGAAGATTTTAGCATACTAAAATCGATCGAGGTATATATTTCCGCCGAAGGTGAGACCAGAACAAAAATAGCTGAACTTGATAATGTACCTATCAACGAAAGTACAATAACTCTGAACGTATCAGAAGATGCCAATTTGAAAAACTTTATTTTTAAAGATGAATTTAAACTAGAAGTAGAAACTGTAACCAAAGAAACATTTACCAAGCAATACGACATCAAAATAGACACAAAAGTTCACGTAAATGCCAAAATTTTAGGAATATAGTTTTTCGCCCGATTGGAGATTGAGAAATTAAGCCGTATCTTTGCAGCGTGAAAAAAAGATACTTTATTTACTTCTCGTACAACGGTGCAGCTTATCACGGCTGGCAATTTCAACCGAACGGAATATCAGTTCAGGAAGTACTGACTAAGGCAATTTGCACCATTCTAAGAGTCGACATTGAACTGACCGGAGCCGGAAGAACCGATGCCGGAGTGCACGCAAAAACGATGGTTGCTCATTTCGATTTGGAAAGCAACCTTCCCAATAACTTTGACTTGTGTGCGAAATTAAACAGCTTTCTTCCGAACGACATTGCGGTTTCAAGAATTGTAGAAGTTCAACCCGATGCACACGCACGGTTCGATGCCATATCCAGAACTTACGAGTATCACGTCACGACCAGCAAGAATGTTTTTAAAAATGAGTTTGCAGCACGAATTTCGGACAACATCGACTTTAAAGCAATGAACGAAGCTGCAGCCACTTTATCCGAATACAGCGACTTTACCAGTTTCAGCAAACTGCACACCGAAGTAAAAACAAATAATTGTAAGATTTCTCTCGCTCATTGGGATCAATCAGATGACGAATGGATTTTTACCATTCGTGCCGACCGTTTTTTGCGAAATATGGTCAGAGCTGTTGTGGGTACATTATTCGAAGTGGGACGTCACAGAATGTCGGTTGAGGAGTTCAGAGGAGTAATCGAAGCTAAAAACAGATGCAAAGCCGGTGTGTCGGTTCCTGCTCACGGACTTTATTTAGTAGACATACAGTATCCCAAAGATATTTTTCTGTGTTCTTAATTATGAATTATTAATTGTGAATTGTATATGTGGTTGATCCTTGCGTTTGTTTCTGCCTTATTATTGGGTTCTTACGATGTTTTTAAAAAAGTTTCGGTACAGGAAAATGCAGTTATCCCTGTTATACTAACATCCATTCTTTTTTCTTCTGCAACCTTACTCCCTTTTCTTATTTCTTCGGAATTTTTTCCTCAGATAATCGCAGACAGTATATTTTTTGTTCCACGAGTTGATTTTCAAACTCATCTATTGTTCGTCGTAAAAGCGGTTATCGTTCTCACATCATGGCTTTTTGCTTATTTTGCCATGAAGCATTTGCCGATTTCTATTGCTTCGCCCATAAAAGCCACACAGCCGGTATGGGTTGTAGTAGTAGCAGTATTACTTTTCGGTGAAAAGCTGAACGCTTTTCAGGCTGCCGGGGTTGGCGTTACATTGCTTTCATTTTTTCTTTTTTCGGTAGTAGGAAAAAAAGAAGGAATTTCATTTAAAACAAATAAATGGTTCTGGTTTATTGTTATGGCAACTCTGACAGGAGCCGCCAGTGGATTGTACGACAAATACTTACTGAAGCAGTTCAACCCAATGGCCGTTCAGGTTTATTACACGTTCTATCAGGCCATTATCATGGGAATAATTACGATGTTTCTTTGGTATCCTACCCGAAAAAAGACCACTCCTTTCAAGTTTCGTTGGTCCATCTTCTTTATATCATTTTTCCTGGTCACTGCCGATTTTGTTTATTTCTACGCCTTGTCGTTGCCAGGAGCTTTAATTTCGGTTGTTTCCACCATTCGGCGTGCAGGAGTTATTGTTCCATTTTTGTACGGAGCAATGGTTATGAAAGATAAAAACATAAAGCTCAAAATTATTGACCTTATTGGGGTACTTGTAGGAATGCTTCTTTTATACCTTGGTTCAAAATAAAATCAACGCCGGGCACACAGTTCTAAAAATCAAACACATAAAGAGTCAAAAATATAATTTAAATATAAAAAATTCATTCACAGAAATAAAAATTCCGAATTTGTTTGATAATTAGATGAAAATTAGTACTTTTGCAAGCCCAAAGAATAAGAAAGAAAAAAAAATTAAAAGATACAGATATGAAAAGCGGAATTCACCCAGAAAATTATCGTCCGGTAGTATTTAAAGATATGTCGAATGACGATACCTTTATTTCACGTTCAACCGTAAACACGAAAGAAATAACTTATCCATTAGTAAAAATGGAAATCTCAAGTTCATCACATCCTTTCTACACAGGTAAATCGAAACTGGTAGATACAGCTGGACGTGTTGACAAGTTTATGAACCGTTATGCAAAACGCATGGAAGGTAAAAAATAAGCTTACGAGCTAAAAAACTTATAAAAAAACGGCTTCGAAATATTATTTCGAAGCCGTTTTTTTATCTTTCCATTTCCTACATTTTTGTATTTTTCACCACAACAAGCAACCATTTCGGTAACTTTTCACTTTCTCGCCTTTCTCTCCTTTTAAATTCAAAGTATTATTAATAAACACTTTAACAACTTTGGCACGACGATTGAATAATCGGCTGCAGAATTTACAACGCTTTGGTGCACAAAAGCGGGGTCCATTCATTTTAATCAATTATTCAATTTACAGGCACAATGACTCAATATCCATTCAACATGGCAGCCGACCTTTCCTTCTATCGGGAAGGCGAATTATTTCTTGGAAGCAATCAGATTCGATTGTTGAAAAGAGTGGCTCTCGACGGATCGATTCATGCTGCCGCTAAGAACCTGAAGATGTCATACCAACATGCGTGGCATCTATTGGATAAAATAAATCAACTTTCACCCGTACCTATCGTACTTCGCCAAAAAGGAGGACGCGACGGTGGTGGCTGCAAAATCAGCCCATACGGACTTAAGCTCATCCGAACTTACGAAAAGAAAGTAGAAGAATTGATCCAATACATGGTTGAATAACTGTTTTTTTTAGCCTATCGATATTCTTACCGGAGTATATCGATTTATTTTTAACCGGCGTTATTCTTTCTTGTTTATAACGATTAAATTTTAAATTTATGAAACCAAATAAGGTATATAAGATTGTGTTGTTTTTCTTATTTTTCACTACAGTTCCCAATTTGCTAAAATCACAGACAGTAGTAATCGATGGTGAAATCCGTCCACGTACAGAATACAGAGATGGCTATACAAAACCCATTCTTACAACTAACGATCCCGGAATTTTCACATCACAACGCACCCGTCTCGGGCTGACTTTCACCAGCGGGATACTCACTACTCAAATCACGTTACAAGATGCCCGCGTTTTTGGACAATTTTCTAACACATCAACAGATGCAACAACCGGAATTTACGAAGCATGGGCAGAAATGTTATTAATTCCCGGTGGTTCATTAAAACTGGGGCGTCAGATTATAAAGTACGATGACAATAGATTATTTTCCGCGCCGGCATGGAGTATCACAGGAACTACTCACGATTTGGCACTTTTCAAGTATAACATAAACGATTTTCAGTTTCACTTAGGAGTGGGCTACAATAACAATAGTGAAATTGCATCGGAAACGTTCTACACACCTGTTGACAAATACAGATCGTTGGGATATTTATGGATTTCAACTCCGACATACAGCGGTTTTAATTTAACCGGAATTTGTATTGCCGAAGGTGTACAGGATACTACCGGAGTAGGAACTACATATAAAAAAATCAAACAAAATCAGGCACTCACTTTTGGAGGAAATCTGAAATACGCAGACAAAGATGTTCCCTTCTCAGCGTTGGCTACTGCTTATTTTCAGGCAGGGAAAAGCAGCACGGGTAAAACTTTGGCAGGAAAACTATTGGCCATCAAAGCAAATTATGCTATTACCGGTGATTTGTCAGCAAGTCTTGGTGCCGACTATCTTTCAGGTGACAACAACGGAACCACTGACGGAATACAAAGCAATTTCAAAAAACTATACGGTGCCAATCATACTTTCAACGGGTATATGGATTACTGGAATACACCTCTAACACAAGGATTATTGGATTACTATGGAAGTGCAACCTACAAGGTAAATAAAAAACTGAGTTTGGAAGGAGCCTACCATATTTTCAATTCCGAATTTGCAGGAAAGAATAAAAAAGGAATTGATTTTGGAAAAAATCTGGGATCCGAATTCGACTTTTTGGTTACCTATAAATTGAACAGTTGGGCCAGTGTTCAGGGAGGTTACAGTGCCTATTTTAAAACAGATAATACAATTATTGCAAAAGACATTGCAACTTCTGCCACAATTCCGGATGTTCGCATGCCTCAATTTGCATACATAGCATTTACCATAAAACCAACATTTTTGAATACTGCATCGGATAGTAAATGATTTGTTGATGAGCTAATTATTCGATTAGTTGATTAGAAAATATAAAGAAGATAAAAAATAAAGAATATGAAAAAGATAATATTATCAATAACACTTTTAATCTGTGTTATCGCCGTTTCGGCACAGAAAGTAAATGTTGCAGCTGCCGCCAACCTTCGTTACGTTATGGAAGAAATCAAAGCTGTCTACGTAAAACAAAATCCAAAGTCCAAAATCAATATTACTTTCGGCAGTTCAGGAACTCTGGTTCAGCAAATATCCAACGGAGCATCGTTCGACTTTTTTATGGCAGCCGACAACGAATTTCCATTAAAATTGAAAGATAAAGGCCTGACCGTTGGCCCGATGCAAACATACGCTTATGGGAAACTAGCACTGTACAGCACCTCGATAGATGTCACAAAAACAGGATTGAGTGCATTGAAAAATCCCTCAGTAAAAAAAATAGCAGTAGCTAATCCTTTGACAGCTCCTTATGGCGATCGTTCGATGGAATTGCTCAAAAGTCAGGGATTTTACGACAACCTGAAAGACAAAATCGTAATTGCAGATAACATCTCGGCAGCAGCTCAATACGCTTTTACATCTAACACTGAGTTAGGTTTTATTGCCTATTCGTTCGCTCTTGCACCCGACATGGCAGGAAAAGGACATTGCTATATTATTCCTCAGAAAATGTACAAACCGATAGAACAAGCCTGCATTTTGATTAAAACTTCGACGGTAAATACAGAAACTGCAAAATTCAAAAAATTTGTACTTTCAGCAGCCATGAAACCCGTTTGGGAGAAATACGGCTATGGCGTTCCTGGAAAATAGAAATTTTTAAAATGTAACTTTTCCAAAGTTTAAAACTTTGGAAAAGTTATAGAAATAGTAAATTGTAAATGACTAAATAGTAAATATATTTATGAACGAAGATTTTATAAGCACACTATTGTTAACAGGTAAACTTGCCGGTTGGACTACATTGATCCTTTTCATTATTGGTCTACCCCTCGCCTATCTACTTGCTTACAAGCGTTTTTTTCTGAAGCCGGTTTTAGAAGCACTTATCAGCATGCCTTTGGTGCTTCCTCCGACAGTACTTGGATTTTATATGCTGGTAGCTTACAGTCCGGAACATTTTTTCGGACGCTTTCTCGAAGACACTTTCGATTGGCGGCTAGCTTTTTCCTTTGAGGGTATTTTAATTGCCAGTGTGGTGTTTAGTCTTCCGTTCATGATTCAGCCATTGCAAAATGGATTGACAGCCATTCCGAAAAGTTTCAGAGAGGCCGCTTACACACTTGGCAAATCGGAATTTACTACATTTATTAAAGTGCTTATCCCCAATATGATTCCATCAATTATCACCGCCCTCGCCATGACATTTGCACATTGCATAGGTGAATTTGGTGTGGTAATAATGGTTGGTGGAAATATGCCGGGCGAAACGCGCGTAGCCAGCATTGCCATATACGATGAAGTGCAAATGCTGAATTATGATGTAGCTAATCAGTATTCGTTCGTATTATTTATCGTTTCAATGGTGATTCTCACCGTAATTTATAGCATTAACGGAAAAAAGAAAATATTTTTTTAATCGAAGCACAATCATGTGTTTAAAAACGGAAAGAGGATGTTGAAGATTAATATAGAAAGAGAGATGTTGACTGCAGTAGGAAAAACATTGCTTAAAGTAAATGCAGAAGTTGCTGAAAAAGAATTGCTGTGTTTGTTCGGACATTCAGGTTCAGGAAAAACCACATTAATGCGCATTTTGGCCGGATTGAATAAGCCTGACCGTGGTTATGTGGAGTTTAACGGACAAGTATGGTTTGATTCTGCAAAGAAAATTAATCTTCCTGCTCAGGAACGGAATGTAGGCTATATGTTTCAGGATTACGCGCTTTTCCCGAATATGACCGTGAGAAAAAACATTGAGTTTGGTCAAAAGATTAAAAACGCGGAAGAAGTGGAAAAGCTGCTGACTCTTTTCGAATTGGAAACATTGCAAAAACAACATCCGCAAAAACTTTCCGGCGGACAAAAACAACGGGTAGCACTGGCTCGCGCTTTGGCAGCAAAACCACAGTTATTACTTCTCGACGAACCGCTATCGGCACTCGATTTTGAAATGAGAATAAACCTGCAGGATGAAATTATTAAAGCACATGAGATGCTCAACTCGGTAACTTTACTAGTGAGCCACGATATAAAAGAAGTTGAAAAACTGGCATCGTCAGTTATCCTCTTACGAAATGGCAAAGTAACCGGACACGGCAACCCGAAAGAAATGATGAAATTAGTAAATGCACAGCTTTACTATTGAGAGAAGGTATTTAGTTGTAACACAAAAAAGTCCAAACTAAGAACAGTTTGAACTTTTTCGTTGACTAAAATAAATATTGTTTTTATGAAAACAAATATTTCTTACCGAAGCCAGATGCTTTTTTTAGGAGGATTTCCGTACGATTCGAACATATCACCGTTTTCACGCAATACGGCAGTTAATTCTTCTTCGGTAAAATCGTATCCATCTGCTTTTGCTTCTTTCACAAATAATTCTTTGCTCAACGCATTATCGTACTTAATACGAAATTGTTTGTCGCTGCCACCTTTAATTAGCAATTCTTCTACACTTTCTTTTGACATATAACTTAAAAATATAAATGATTTTATTCTTTTTGCAAATATAGCAAATGTAAAGCATATTTCAAAATACAATTTACAAATGATATTATATTCAATATATCACCTAACAATATTTTACATATAACGCCAAACAATAAAACATTTGTCAAATCAAGTCGTTGTAATTATGAAACAAGGCTATAGTTTAAAGAGACCTTTATCTAGAATACAATATCTATCAGCAATCAACATAAAAAATTAAATAAATAAAAATCAGATTTAAAATAAATAATATGAAATTAAGTACAAGAAACCAATTAAAAGGAACAGTAAGTTCCATTACAGAAGGAGCAATTAATGCAGAAGTAACAATTAGCTTACCCGGCAGTACAAAAATTACATCAGTCATTACAAATGGAGCAGCTAAGAATCTCGACCTCAAAGTCGGCGATTCAGCCTATGCACTGATTAAATCATCCAATGTGATTATTGGAGTCGGCGTAACAAAAATAAGCGCAAGAAACATTTTCACCGGAAAAATTTCGAGCATTATTGAAGGAGCAATCAACGATGAAGTCACCGTTGATTTAGGAGGTGGACATGAAATTACAGCCGTTATCACCAAAACTTCTGTAACAGTTTTGGAATTAGCCGTAGGTAAGGAAGTGAATGCCATTGTGAAAGCCTCATCTGTGATAGTAGCTGTAGATTAATCAACCCACATTTCCAAAGCTTAATAGGTTGGAAGTATTTTTTTTTGAATTATGGAATCAATTATTATACAACCCATCGGCATTATTAATACTCCTCACAAAGACATTAACAATATGCCGATTCAACCGATAGCTGCCGAAAACATTCGCGGCACAATCGAGTTATTACCAGAATATGTTGACGGACTAAAAGATATAGAAGGATTTTCGCATATCACGCTGCTCTATCATTTTCATAAAATTGAAGGATACAAACTTGCCGTCGTTCCATTTATGGACACCGAAGAGCGAGGAATTTTTGCCTGTAAGGCTCCGAAACGACCCAACGCCATTGGCACATCAACCGTCAAATTGATCGGTGTTGAAGGAAACATTCTTCATATCGAGCAGGTTGACATGCTTGACGGTACTCCGCTTATCGACATAAAACCTTTTTATCCGCGTTACGACAACCGTGATAATTGCACAATTGGTTGGCTGGAGAAAAACAAAGATTTACCTTTGGAAAGATTGCGCGCCGATGAACGATTCAAATAATAAAATCTTAGATTCAATAAAAAACGGCATTTTATTCGCAGGTTTCATATTATGCGCTTTAAAAAGCGCATAATATGAGATTTTATTTTTCGAACTCTCAAATTATTTATCCCAATTCATAATAGGTTGCATCAGACTCACACGGTTATTTTCGGTATCAATGAATGAAACGTATTTCCCAACTCCGGGAATATCCACAGGCTCTCCAAGAATTTTACCGCCAGCATTTTCCACATCTTTAATCGAATCGTTTATATTGTCGACAGCAATAACCACCGACGGAACCTGTGCCGTATTTTCACCTTTCGGAAAAAAGCCACCGTTGATTATTCCACGTTCTAAGGGTCGTCCTGTTTCGTCAGCTTCCGACGTTGTAACCACAACATAATCTCCCATTTCGGGTCCCATCATTTCGACTTTCCAGCCAAATGCATTTTCGTAAAACTTTGCCATTCTGTTTCGGTCTTCGGCCGGCATTTCGAAATGAACTACGGGATTCATTTTCTTCATAATTTTATCCTCCAACGAATTAATGATTAAATTTTATCAAAAAAAAATACTTCGCGTAATAATCTCATAATCATTATCACGCGAAGTATAAAACACGAATTATTCAAAAAAAGTTTGTATTTATCCAAATATCAAATCAACGTATTCCTTCAAATTCGTTGTAAAATTCTTCCAGATATTGTTCCATAAACCTATGGCGGTGTTCTGCCAGCCTTTTGCCGGTTTCGGTATTCATTATGTCTTTAAGCAACAACAGTTTTTCGTAAAAATGATTGATAGTTGGTGCCGTACTATTCTTGTATTCCTCTTTGGTCATGTTCAGGTTGGGTTTTATGTCCGGATTATATATTTCCCTGCCCTTAAAACCGCCATAATTGAAAGTCCGCGCAATTCCAATTGCTCCAATAGCATCCAGCCTGTCGGCATCCTGAACAATATTGAGTTCTTTAGATTTGAATTTCTGAACTTCTTTGCCTCCTTTAAAAGAAATATTCTCAATAATTTTCACAACATGCTCAACAACAGAATGTTCAATATTTAACGAGTTTAAAAATTCAGATGCAATATCAGATCCGAGTTCTTCGTTGCCATTATGAAATTTTGAGTCGGCAATATCGTGCAATAAAGCTCCCAACTCTACAACAAACAAATTGGCCAGCTCAGTTTCAGCAATATGCTTTGACAACTGCCACACGCGATAAATATGCCACCAGTCGTGACCACCTTCAGCATTCTCAAGTGTCTCTTTTACAAAATCTATCGTTTTTAAAATCACAATCTGCTGATCCATTTTTTATTCTTTATTATCCGGTTCAAAAAATATCCATTGAACGATCGGGAATTTTTTACGGAGTTCCTCTTCGCAACGGTTTATATTATTTATCATCTCTTCGGTCTGTTCAACCGTTGTCATTTTTGCTTTTACAGCCACCATTATTTGCGGACCCAATTGCAACGTTATTAAATTATACACTTTTTCAACCTCCGGTCTTGCCTCTAAAAACGCTTTTATTTCAGTGCGAACAACGTCATCTGCACTCTGTCCGATAAGCAAACTTTTTACTTTAATGGCAAGAAAAACAGAAACGATTATTAAAAGTGTACCGATACCGATACTTCCAATTGAATCATAAACAGGATCTCCGGTTATGAGTGATAAAACAACAGCAATCAGAGCAAAAGACAAACCGAAAAGTGCAGCCACATCTTCTCCAAACACAACAATAAGTTCACTCTGTCGGGTATTTTTTATCCATGACCAAAGACTCTCGCTGCCACGGAGTTTATTTATCTGCGTAATGCAACCCCAAAGCGAAGCTCCTTCCAGCGCCATACTCACCAGCAATACAGCAATAGCAATGAACGGACTTTTCAATTCTTCGTTTGAACTGAGCTTATGCACTCCTTCGTATATCGAAAAGAGGCCTCCCATACTAAACAGCATCAACGCCACGATAAACGACCAAAAGTAAATGGATTTACCGTGTCCCAATGGATGCTCAGGGTCAGGTTTTTTCTTTGAAGAACTTAAACCCAGAAACAATAAACCCTGATTTCCACAATCGGCAAAAGAGTGTATTGATTCGGCCAGCATCGCTCCTGAGCCTGTCAGGACAGCTGCTATCGTTTTGGTTATGGCAATTCCTAAATTGGCTGATAGTGCAAATATTATTGATTTTACTGAAGCATCCTGATGTGACATAATTTTTGCGAAATTTTATTGTATGCTGCAAAATTAGTTATTTAAATTCGAGCGGTGATAAGCCTGTTGAATTTATTTTTCAGTGAAGTTCTTTCTATTTTTCTCATTTCAAATAATGACTGAGACAAACGAAGCATTATGGTTTTAAAATCACTTCTTATAATTTGCCATTATTTTGAACATTTTTTTGTCAAATTGGTTGTATTTCATAAAATAAATATTACTTTTGCACCGTCTTACCAAAATGAGACTTAGAAAAATGGCAAATCGATTTTTTACATATTTTTATTTTTACTTTTACTTTACAAGGTGAGAGCAGGAATTGAATTATGTAAAAACAAACTATAAGATAGAACATATATGAAAATCCTGCTCGAAAAAACGAGCAGGATTTTTTCATAAAGAAAAGATTGTAAAAAATGAAAAAAGTAGCAATTCAAGGAGGAAACGGTGCGTATCATGGCATTGCGGCCGAAGAGTTTTTCAAAGGAGAAGAAGTAGAAATTATCCCTTGCAATACCTTTCGCGACATTTTTAAAACATTAAAGAAAGACCCGAATGTATTAGGCATTATGGCTATCGAAAACACAATTGCAGGAAGTTTGTTGCCTAACTACGAATTGCTTCGCGAACATAAATATCAAATAGCAGGCGAACATAAACTTAGAATTTCTCATTGTCTGGCAGCATTGCCCGGGCAAACAATCCACGACATTAAAGAAATTCAGTCGCACCCGATCGCACTTATGCAATGTGGTAACTTCATTGACACGATGCCCGGAGTAAAAGTGGTGGAACATGAAGATACAGCTCTTGCTGCCCGCGATATTGCAATTAAAAACATGTTGGGTACAGCTGCCATTTGTAGTACACGAGCTGCAGAAATCTATGGACTAAATATTCTGGCGAAAGAAATAGAAACAAATAAGCACAATTTCACCCGCTTTCTTATCTTCGGAAACGAATGGATGGTGGAGGATATACAGAAAAATGAAGTAATTAATAAAGCTTCCATTGTTTTCACATTGCCTCATGCCGAAGGAAGTTTATCAAAAGTATTGTCTGTTTTCTCTTTTTACGGAATCAATCTCACCAAAATTCAATCGTTACCCATTGTAGGACGCGAATGGGAATATCAGTTCCACGTCGATTTCAAATTTGACGATCATGAACGCTATAAACAATCATTAGTAGCCATCAAGCCATTAATCAACGAACTAAAAAATCTGGGCGAATATCCGGAATGTCCGACACCTGAAATTTAAAAGAAATAATTCAACCATTGTATATGAAACCCATTATACCTGCCGAAAGGCTCAATTCCGTATCGGAATATTATTTTTCAACCAAACTGAAGGAGGTAGCCGAAATGAATGCCCGCGGACTGAACGTTATCAGTTTGGGTATAGGAAGTCCGGATCTTCCACCCTCAGCTGAAACTGTCGAAGCCTTATCCAAATCAGCCGCCGAAGCCAACGCACACGGATATCAACCTTACGTAGGAATTCCCGAACTGAGAAAAGCATTTGCCGACTGGTACAAACGCTGGTTTAACGTAGAATTGAATCCTGCTAACGAAGTGCAACCTCTCATTGGCTCGAAAGAAGGTATTTTGCATATTTCCATGGCTTTTCTGAATCCCGGCGACGGCGTGTTGGTTCCCAATCCCGGTTATCCTACTTATTCGTCGGTTAGTAATTTGGTTCAGGCCAATGTAATTACGTATGATTTAGTGGAATCGAAAAATTGGCAACCCGATTTTGACGCTCTTGAACAAATGGATTTGAGCAATGTTAAACTCATGTGGGTCAATTATCCGAATATGCCAACTGGCGCTTCTGCCACACCTGAGCTATTTGAAAAACTCGTAGATTTTGGAAAAAAACACGGAATTGTGATTTGCAACGACAATCCGTACAGTTTTATTCTGAACGAAAACCGATTGAGCATTTTGCAGGTGGAAGGCGCAAAAGATATTTGTATTGAGCTGAATTCAATGAGTAAATCGCACAATATGCCGGGCTGGCGTATGGGAGTGCTCGCGTCGAATGCGCAATTTGTTCAGTGGGTACTGAAAGTTAAAAGTAATATTGACAGCGGACAATTTAAACCAATGCAGGTTGCTGCCGTAGCTGCATTAAATAATTCGGAGGAATGGCATCGCGAAATGAATATCGAATTATATCGCAATCGTCGTCATTTAGCCGAAGAAATCATGAATGTATTGGATTGTACTTTCGATCCGAAACAAGTGGGAATGTTCCTTTGGGGAAAAATTCCGGATACTTATAAGGATAGCGGAGAATTGGCCGACAAAATATTGTACGAAGCCAAAGTATTTATAACTCCGGGATTTATTTTCGGCAATAAAGGCGAAAGATATATCAGAATTTCGCTATGTGCCAACGATAAAATGCTGGGAGAGGCATTAGAAAGAATAAAAAAATTAGTTGATTAGTGATTGGTTAATTAGTAACACTACTTTATGAACTTTCAAACTTTAAGAACTTTATAAACTTATAAAATTTTACGAATTCAAACATATGGAACTAGAATCAATTTTATTACCCGGAGTGGATGCCAAGCGTCCATTGTTGATCGCCGGGCCCTGTAGTGCAGAAACAGAAGAACAGGTAATGGAAACCGCCCGTCAGTTGGCGTCAAAAGGCATAAAAATTTTCCGTGCAGGAATATGGAAACCACGCACCAAACCAGGAGGTTTCGAAGGATTGGGAGTAGAAGCTTTACCATGGCTTCAGCGCGTTCAATCGGAGCTTGGCATGTACACGGCAGTAGAAGTGGCAACAGCCAAACACGTTCGTGACTGTCTGGCGCACAATGTAGATATCCTTTGGATTGGAGCCAGAACATCTGCCAACCCATTTGCCGTGCAGGAAATTGCTGATGCATTGGAAGGAATCGATATCCCTGTTTTAATCAAAAATCCTGTGAATCCGGATCTTGATTTATGGATAGGTGCTATCGAAAGAATTTACAATGCAGGCGTACGCCGTATCGGAGCCATTCACCGTGGATTTAGTACAGCCGACAAAAAGATATACCGTAACTTACCACAATGGCATATTCCAATCGAATTGCACCGTCAGATTCCAAACTTACCTATTATTTGTGATCCAAGTCACATTGGAGGAAAACGCGAACTGATTGCTTCTCTTTGCCAACAGGCTATGGACCTAAACTTCGATGGATTAATCATTGAAACACATATTAACCCTGACAAAGCATGGAGCGACGCAGCGCAACAGGTAACTCCTGAAGTATTGGATTTTATTCTCAGCAATATTGTAATTCGCGATACGACTCAAACGACTGAGAATCTTTCGGCACTTCGCCGACAAATCGACGAACTGGACAATAGCTTATTGGAACTTCTTGCACGTCGTATGCGTGTTTCCCGAGAAATCGGACAATACAAAAAGGAGCACAATATGCCTATTCTACAAACTCAACGTTACGACGAAATTCTTCAGAACCGCATTACACAGGCAGAACAAATGGGAATGGATGCCGAATTTATGAAAACCGTTTTGGTTGCCATTCACGAAGAATCGGTTCGCCACCAACAGGAAATCATGAAGATGTAAATTTTCTAAGAAAATCCACTTGTAAATCTGCAAGTGGATTTTTTTTCCAATCTTCGTTCCACCTCAAACAGGGCTAAAAAAACGTTGCTCTCATCTACCCTAAAATTATATTCAGAACTTGAGAATATCTATTTACAATAAATTATTGTTTGAAAGTTCTAAACAAACATTGAGTTTCAAAAGTTATATAATTGAGAATATTATAAAAAAACAGCCATTAAAAGTTATACTTCATTTGCTCATATTTCTTTCATATCAACATAGAAATTTCATCTGTTTAACGACAATAAATAGGAAAGGAGCAGGCTATGAAAGCGTATAAAAAAACATCAGAAATTATTGATTTTGCACGATTATTTCATATAAAAATGAGAAAGTTTTATGAAGAAATCAATGAACATACCAATGAACAAAGAATTAAACTATTTCTGGACTTTCTTATTGAACATGAAAAAATCCGCGAAAACACCTTAACTGAATTTTTACACGAGGCATCAGGAAATATTTTAAACAGTTGGTTTAAATATATTCCGGAAAACATCCCCAATGACTGTTTTGAAGGCAAAGTGATAGACAACAACCTAACCATTAATGATATAATTGACTACGCGCTAAAGCTAAACAATTGTCTTATTGAAATGTATAAAGGACTTATGGAAGAAGCAGATGCGGATGAAGCAAAAGAACTCTTTCATAATATGTGGAAAAAAATAGAGAAAGAAGAAAAAAACATGGTCAGAGACTCTGAATTATTGTATGATATGTGATTTTGATTATTTGAATCTACAATAATATTAAAAGAGACAAGTTTTACACACTCATTTATAAACATTTGTGTAAGTGCATATTATACACATATTTGCTTATATTTTTAGGGGTATATCTTATACTAACATGCTTCTTTAAAAGTATGAACATTTCATCGTTGAAACTCGAAGAAGCATCTGGTATATTTGATTTACTGGATATCAACCAAATAACTAATCACAAAACTGCTATCACAAATAATTAGATTTAGTTGGTATCAACTGACTTTAAATATTGATTTTTAAGTTCCATATTCCTTTTAATAATGGCAAACAAGCGCTCGGACATATTCAATTCTTCTGCATTAGACACCTTTAACGTAAATTCACCATTACTCTCATCAAAAGCGGCATAGTAATTGGTTCGTTCAATAGCTTTCATCAAAATTTGTTTTTGAGCATCGGTTAAAGATGTGCAAGTTGCATCTATATTTATATCCAGATATTCAGCTTTCATTGCAGCAACGGAACTAGAATCGGGAGCAGGAAAGTTTCTATTAATATATTGTTTTTTTGTCGGTCCTACTAATGGTTTTATAATGTTTATTAATATCTCATTCATGTATTTTGAATGAAAACTCTCCATAAAATCTTTCGTTATTAACCAAGAGGTACTAACAAGTTTCCTACCCGAAGGCGATTTGTAAAATTTAAGAAAATCCTTTATTTCCTTATCAGTAAAGTATTTATCATAATAATCAATCATATCTTCCTGAATCTTTGGAAGTAGTTTTTTAATTGTAGATAATGTGATTTTCAAATTTTCTTTTCGGTGGGTAACTAGCATCGAATCTACATTTCCTTGAGGCTGGAAACCGGTATTAGCCACAAAAGACATCGACTCAACCGATTTTTGTAAAATAGAGTCTTGTTTCATCAAAACAAATAGTTCTTTGATAGATTCTTTTTTCGATTTTGTTGCTGCAAATCCCATTACAGAAAGTACCAACAAAAAAATTAACGGAAGTCTTTTCATATTTATTATTTTTTTACACTACTGACCGACAAAAAATTGATTTAGCAAAAAGGGAAGCCATCTAAGCGATAACTTCCCCCGATATAGTACTTTTGTTTTACCACAAACACATATACTATATGGGCAAAGATATAACAAAAAATTTAGTCGGTCAGCCGAT
>QKGU01000197.1 GCA_003250325.1 Paludibacter sp. | reverse complement strand
TTTTGCTGTTCAGATATTCTCTGACAATAACGCCCAGATCTTCATTTTCTTCACAAAGTAAAATGTTCAATGTGTTCTTGTTCATAGTATTAAGAATTAAAATGAAATATAATTTTTCGAAAGGTTTTGTCAAAAGTATAATTAATTTTTTTACATATCAAATTTTTTACAACAAAAATCAATTAAAATATACAATTTATTACATTTTTTTGACTATTTCTTATTGGTCAGATAATATTGTTGTGGTTTGTTGTCAATTTGCTGCTTATGATTGACTAAAATTTAGTGAATAATAAGATAGAATATGTCCTTTTTGTTAATTGGATTGAGTACGGAATCAAAATGTCGACGTCATTTTTTATCAAAGTTATTCCCTGAAATGCAACGCATCATATTTTTGTCTATCCTTTTTTTGACGTTTCTCAATCTTCGAGCAGATCAAAAAGATTGGGAAAACAATCATGTTCTTCAAATAAATCGTGAACCCGCCCGTGGTTATTTTATTCCATTTGTAAACAAGGAAAAAGATTGTTTGATTTCGCTGAATGGTTCGTGGAAATTTCATTGGTCACCGACTCCTGAAGGTAAGATTCCGGATTTTTTTTCTACAGACTTTAATGATTCGAAATGGATAAATTTTTCGGTTCCGGCAAACTGGGAAATGAATGGATATGGAACGCCACTTTATATATCTTCGGGCTATCCGTTTAAAATTGATCCACCTCGTGTAACTTCTACTCCCAAAAAGAACTACACCACTTTTGTGGAACGCAATCCAGTCGGTCAGTATCGCAGAACTTTTGTTTTACCCGCTCAATGGAGTTCTGACGGACAAATTTTTCTTCGTTTCGAGGGTGTGCAAAGTTCATTTTATGTCTGGATAAATGGAAAAAGATTAGGATATAGTCAGGGGAGCATGGAACCGGCAGAGTTTAATGTGACGAATTATATAAAACCGGGAGAAAACCAGATTTCCATAGAAGTTTATAAGTATTGTGATGGATCTTATCTCGAAGATCAGGATATGTGGCGCATGGGAGGGATACATCGCGATATAGCTTTGTTTCATACACCGGATATTACTATTTCAGACTTTACAGTTCGGACTTTACTCGACGAAAATTACGAAGATGCAACGCTGGAAATTGATCCAGAGCTCTCGGTGTTTGGAAATACAACTGGTGAAGGTTATAAAATTCATGCAACAATTAATGGATTGTTTGATATTTTTACTGATGCTTCTTCCATTTTGAATTTGGATCATAAAGGGACTTTGATGAATGAGTGGAATCCACAACGGGGTCCTCGAAAAACAGGTAGATTGAAGGCTGAAGTAAAGACTCCTTTGAAATGGACAGCCGAAACGCCTAATTTATATACTTTATTGCTGACGTTGGAAGATAGCACCGGGAAACCTGTTCAACGAGTTTCCCAACGAATCGGTTTCCGTTCGATAGAAATACAGAACGGACAAATGTTGGTTAATGGAAAACCAGTTCGGTTACGGGGTGTAAATAGGCATGAGCACGATCCTGTCTTGGGTAAAGTGATGACTGAAGAATTGATGCTTAAAGATATTATGCTGATGAAACAGGCGAATATAAACTCTGTTCGTACCTGTCATTACCCGAATGTGACACGATGGTACGAACTCTGCGATTCAATTGGATTGTATGTGATGGACGAAGCTGATATTGAAGAACATGGCTTGCGCGGATTGTTGGCATCAACTCCAGATTGGGCTGATGCTTTTTTGGATCGGGCTATTCGAATGGCCGAAAGAGATAAGAATCATCCTTCGGTAATTATGTGGAGCATGGGAAATGAAGCTGGTTACGGACCTAATTTTGCGGCTATATCAGCCTGGTTGCACGATTTTGACCCAACTCGTCCGGTTCATTACGAAGGTGCGCAGGGAGTTAATGGAAATCCCGACCCTCAAACAGTTGATGTGATCAGCCGTTTTTATCCAAGAGTACGTAAAGATTATTTGAATCCCGGAATTGCAGAAGGAAGCGATGCCGAACGTCCCGAAAATGCCCGTTGGGAAAAATTATTGGATATTGCAGAACGACAGAACGATAACCGCCCTGTTTTGACCAGCGAATATGCTCATGCTATGGGAAATGCGTTAGGAAATTTCAAAGAGTATTGGGACGAAATGTATAGCAATAAACGTATGCTGGGCGGCTTTATTTGGGAATGGGCTGATGAAGGAATTTTTAAAAAACTTCCAAACGGGAAAACTCAGGTGGCTTACGGTGGTGATTTTGGTGATGTTCCGAATCTGAAAACGTTTTGCATTAAAGGCATTGTAACGAGTGACAGAAAGATCACGCCTAAATACCAGGAAGTTAAGAAAATCTATCAGCCTGTTGGCTTATTAATGCAAACTGATAAGTTGATATTCTTTAATCGGAATCATCATACTTCATTTGCTCAATACCGTTGCTTGTGGACATTGAATGTTGACGGAAAAGAGTACAAGAAAGGAGAAATCGTATTGCCTGAACTTTCTCCCGGTGATAGTATTTCGATGAGCTCACCAATAAAAGATATAAAATTTCCTATGGGGGATGTTCAGTTGAATATCTCATTTGTGTTGAAAAATGATTGTCTCTGGGCTCAAAAAGGATATGAAGTAGCCTATGAACAATTCGAAATCAGAAAAGGCGAACTCGCTTTGAAAGAAATAGAAAATAAAGGAAAACTAAGAATTCAGGAAACCGACGGAATACTAAAAGCAACAGGTAATACTTTCTCGGCTAGTTGGCACCTAAAATCTGGAAGCCTGATTTCATTAATTTATAATGGAAATGAGATTTTAGCTCAAAAGTCCAATGGTTTTGAAAACCAACCTGTAACGCAGGTTTTTCGTGCTCCGGTTGATAATGACAGAGGATTTGGAAATTGGTTAGCTAAAGATTGGATGACAAATAAACTGGATTCGCCGGTAGTTGTAATTGATTCTGTTTGGCATTATTTGAAAAAAGATGGTGGATTGGTGGTAAAAGTGAACAAAACCAATCGATATAAAGCAGGTGATGTTCGTACAGAATTAATCTATACTGTTAATTCAGATGGTACAATCGATTTGGTAAGCTATTTTTCTCCTTATGGCAATCTGCCTGAATTGCCAAGATTAGGAATTGCTTTTGCGATTTCAGGGAATTATCCAAATTTCAACTGGTATGGTCGTGGGCCACAGGAAAATTATCCGGACAGAAAAACTTCTGCTTTAATGGGATTGTGGAAAAGCAAAGTAAGTGAACAAAAGTTTGATTATCCGCGACCTCAGGAAACGGGAAACAAAGAAGATGTGCACTTCCTGACTTTGACGGATGCCAAAAATAAAGGTGTTAAGCTAACTGCAGTCGAGCAAACTTTCTCTGCATCTGCCATAAATTTTTCTGCAAACGATCTGGCCAACGAATCTCACGATTGTAATCTTATCCCGCGTAAAGAAACGATTTTAAGTCTGGATTGCGCTATGTTAGGGTTAGGAAATAGTAGTTGTGGACCGGGAGTGCTGAAAGAATATTCAATTGATAAGATAAATCATACATTACATATTAAAATTCAAAAACAATAAAAACTATCACTACTGACCGACAAAAAATTGATTTAGCAAAAAGGGAAGCCATCTAAGCGATAACTTCCCCCGATATAGTACTTTTGTTTTACCACAAACACATAGACTATATGGGCAAAGATATAACAAAAAATTTAGTCGGTCAGCCG
>QKGU01000009.1 GCA_003250325.1 Paludibacter sp. | reverse complement strand
AAGCCGTAATATTAGTTACAAAAATATGTAGAACAACTAGTTCAACCTGACAATTCCTTTTGTCACACTTTTTGCAGTCGCTTCGCTCGGCAAAAAGTGCGCCAATCCCTTCGGGCCGGAATTGCAGGTTAACTAAATGTTAGACCTGCAAAGACTCATATAAAGGATACATCATGGATTATATTGGTAATAATAATAAAGCTGCGTGGGAAGAGGCTTTTGACAATCGTGACCCATCATGGGGTTCTGATATTATTGTTAAAATAAAGAATGAAGAGTACCCATTCCTTGAAAAGGAAATGGTAGAAGTTATAAAAAAAATTGGAATAGCCAACAAATCAGTAGTTCAATTTTGTTCAAACAATGGAAGGGAATTAATATCGGTTGTAAAAAATGGAGCAGAAAAAGGGGTTGGCTTTGATATTGCTGAAAATCAAGTAAAGTTCGCAAATGACGTATCTAGTAGTTTAGAAATACCTTGTATTTTTCATGCAAAAAATATCCTCGATATAGGAGAAGAATTTTATGAATCGTTTGATATAGGTATTATTACTATAGGTGCATTGTGCTGGTTTAGAGACCTAAAAAGTTATTTTAATATCGTATCAAAGTGCATGAAGCCGAATGGAATATTATTAATTAACGAACAGCATCCAGTTGCAAATATGCTCGGTGCACCAGGTGAATATAATTATCTTGAAAATTATCCGTTGAATTTATGTAATTCATATTTTACAAAGGAATGGATTGAAAATGATGGAATGTATTATATGACAAAGAAAACATATAAATCAAAAACATTCACAAATTATACACATTCATTATCGGAAATTATGGATAACATGTGCCAATGTGGTTTCTTTATTACTGGTTTTAAGGAATTTGAATACGATATCTCAGGAATGTTTGAGGTAATAAATAATAAAGGTGTACCTTTGTCATATATACTTGAAGCTAAAAAGACGTGTGAGGTCTAACAACTGCTTCAACCTGATAATTCCTTTTGTCATGAAACTTGCTGGTCGCTACGCTCGGCAAGTTTCACGCCAATCCCTTCGGGCCGGAATTACAGGTTAAGCAAATGTTAGGCTCACGCCTTCGGCGGGCGAAGAAATTAACAAATAATCAGACGAATAATGCTCAGTAATTTATCTTCTAGTTTTATTTGTGGAGTTAATCATGCAGAATGATATTTTCTTAGGATTATCAAGTGTTGGATGGACAGCAATAAGTTCAATTGCGACATCAATTGCAGTTATAACCGCCTTATTTTTTCCATTAATAGATAAAATCAAAAGACGCAAAAACATATATAGTATCATCGATCACGAAATAAAAAGGAATATTGCGGTCTTAAATAAAGCACTTAGTCTTAATGAAAACTACTTGTCATTTACTAATGCACCTGCAGCAGTAAAGAAAGGTTTTATTATTCAAGATATTTCCACCAATTATTGGGAAGAAAATAAACAATATATATCCGAACATTCAAGCAAGAAATATAACGAGTATCTGGAGATAAACAATATATTTAATGAAACCAAAGCATTTGCTTTTCAAGTATTAAATACAAATGAAATAGATCCTCCACTCCAATATATAGAGGTAGCATTAGAGAGAGCATATTCTTTACTAAATAATCAAAAAAAAAACTAAAATAGCCTAACAACTGCTTCAACCTGATAATTCCTTTTGTCATGTTTTTTGCAGTCGCTTCGCTCGGCAAAAACCACGCCAATCCCTTCGGGCCGGAATTACAGGTTAAGCAAATGTTAGAGCGACGCCTTCGGCGCGGCGAAGAAAAGAGGTAATATGTATATTACACAAAAACAAGAACAATTTAGTATTGCGTATATTAGTGCATTAGCCGCAACTTTAGGTTTTAATCCTGGAACGTTTAAGGTTGATGATGATAGTATTGATATTAGTTTTAAATCAAAAGGTTATTCTGGAAAAGTAAGGCGAAATCCACAGATTGATATTCAATTAAAATGCACAAAAGCAAAACCAAATAAGGATGGAGTTCTACCTTTCCCCTTGCCAGTTAAAAACTATAATGATTTACGTGATGAATATCAAAATAATCCAACATACTTAGTCGTACTAATAGTTCCTGAGAATGAAAAAAGATTGGATTGAAAGCAGAGAAAATGATATGCTTTTACGAAACAAAGCATATTGGTTTTCATTAAGAAGCATGCCGGAAACCGATAATGATTCAACAGTTACTATTCATATCCCAACTATAAATGTATTAACCTCTGATTCTTTCAAAAAACTTATGGATTATGCCAGTGAAGGAAAAAGCTTATGAAGTTGAAGGAATCTCACTTCATTAAGGATTATAATTTCATTCTTTTCTCGAAGTATTTGAGTGATTATAAATGGGTTAATGATGGAAAGTATAATGAAGTATTTACAGTATGGCATCGTAAAGAAGTTGAATACATTGATTATGAGATAGTAATTCCAGAAACAAGAGAAATCAGATGTTTAGAAAAAACGTTACAAGAAGCACTTAGCGTCTTATCTTCGTTCTATAACAAATCAGTAAATAGTATAATTGATGATTATTACAGCATTTCAAACGATCTTATCAAATTTCAAATAAAAAGCGAAAACACAAAGAACGGTTTAATACCTTTAAATGAAGGAGTTAGACTAATTGAAAACACCAAGGAAATGCTTACATCTTCATTTTTAGCAACAAAAAAGTACAAAAAAAACTATATTGGACCACGTCCTCAAACAGTTAATGAGTTACTTGATAAAGTTGAGTTAGGACAAACAGAAGAAGGAAGTTTTGTACTTAACATATTTCTTCCCAATAATTTTTATGAGGATGAAACACCTCAACTTATTCCAGAGGAATCATTCAGTAGAAAGGCACTAAAAATATTAGCTGAGGCTTCTAAAGAATTAGTTAATAAAACAAACACATTTAATCAAACTGGTGACATCAGTGTTTTCGATGAATCATTCAAATTAGGTGTCAGCTCTAATTTATGTAATTCAATAATAGAAATAAGTGCAAACGGAACAAACGATGTAAATATTGATATTGTATTTAATAACGGACTTGAAGTTGATGAAGTTGTTGAATCAGTGTCCTTCAGTAAGGAAGCAATTCCAACAATTCAAAGAGTAGCAGACTATTACAAAAAAGATCTTTCAGAGGAAGATTTTGAAATAATTGGATATGTAACAAAACTTCATCAAGAAATTGAGGAAGAAGATGGTGAAATATCTTTGTCCTGTCTACTTGATGGAAAGCTTAAAAAAGTGAAGATGGTATTAAATGAGGAGCAGTATTTAATAGCTCAAGAGGCACATAAGAATAAAAAGTTGCTGGTTTGTAAAGGAACCTTAAATATGTTCGACCGAAGTACTGTTTTATCAAAAGTCACAAGTGTTTTTATAGAAGAAAAAGAGCTCTAACAACTGCTTCAACCTGATAATTCCTTTTGTCACACTTTTTGCAGTCGCTACGCTCGGCAAAAAGTGCGCCAATCCCTTCGGGCCGGAATTACAGGTTAAGCAAATGTTAGGATTACAAAATTTCAGTAATAAATAAGGTTAAATAAATTATAAGAAATGATTCACTGCTGTCCAAGATAATTTCATAGACAAAACTCAAATTGCATACAACTGACATCTGGAGCGTGAACAGAAACTGGCGGCGACGACCCGGCAAACCAAAGGTTCAAATCAATACGTTGGAATAATGAAACAGAGATTTCCG
>QKGU01000092.1 GCA_003250325.1 Paludibacter sp. | reverse complement strand
TACAAGTTACAAGTTACAAGTATTATCTCCTTAAATGTAGTAGCAATAATTATTTGCGATTACTTGTGCTTTCTTTTTAGTTTGATTGTTTCTCAATCAGATAAGTAATGATATTGTCTGGTTTTAGAAGTTTGCTTAATCTGCTGAATGGAATGTTCACTTCGGTTTGTCCCATATAGAACGGAGCAATTTCGTATGGGTTGAAAACGTAATTTATGCCGATATCACTAATGAAGAAGTTACCATTCGGTTTAATAGAATCGGTCCAGAAGTCGGTATCTTCGAAAGTGAGAATTGGTTCTGAGTTTTTAGGCTCTTTTTCTTCTTTAGCCTGTTCTAATATTCTGTCTTTTATAATCTGTGTCAGGTCATTTTCGTATTTATCGATAAACAAATCTTGTTCTGTTATCTCTTTTCCTGTTTTCAGATCGTAATTGATGTAAGTGCGACTTTCGTAACCGTGAGCTCCACCCATAAATACGTATCGTTCAATTCCGTAAACGTAAATTTTATTGTCGGATAACAGTCCATATCCCGAAAGATTATGCTCGTTATTGAAAGAATAGGCGGTGTTCGATTTCAGAAAATCACTAATATTTTCGTTGTTCTGTCGATATTCGGTAGCCAAATCGTTTGCGAATTTACTAACCAAAGAATCATTTGAAGTTGAAATATATTTTTCGCCAAATAAATTGGAGATAATCGAATTTCTTACCGAATCAAAAATCTCTTTTTTATGGAAATCTACGGGTAATTCAACCTGAATATCGACTTTTAATGCTCCTTTCGAAGTGTCGGTAGTGAGATAATATTTTTCGGATAAGCTTTTTTCTTCAGTTTTAATGGCTTTTTGTTGGCAAGAGAAAAAAGAAACAGATACTAAAACGCTTACTAACAAGATAATCGTTTGTTTTTTCATATAACACCTATTATAAAATAAATTAGGGAACAAATTTACAATATAAAAACTGATAACATCTAAATTTTATCAAAAAATTTTGTGTTACTATTATTTAAATATACTTTTGTGACAGCATGAGAACAGATTTTACAAAGAAAATATTTGCAATTTTGGCTTCGATTTATTTCGTTGTAGCCGGACTTGGATTTAACTACGTTAATTATTGTTGTCAGGCTTGCGCAAACGAAGGAATCGAGTCGGTGGCTTTGCTTTCATGCAATGCTTTACATCATCATTCGAAAGCACTAAACCATCATAAATCGACTGAAGATATCACTTGTGGTGATTTTAATCACGATCCGCAAGGTTGTCATTTAGTACGACTGAAAGTAGATGTTCCCTCGTTTAATTCTTTTTCGTACAATCTCCCGGATGATAATACAATTTTCTTAGCTGATTTGTTTTGCAACCAACCATTGTTGGAAGTAGATAATTTGACAAAAGAAATTGTAAACATTCGTCCTCCGAATAATTTATATCACGTTTCAGGACGTGATATAATTACTTTCCATTCCGTTCTACTGATTTGAAAATTTGAATTTTTGAGGCAAATTGATTTTGCCTTAAGGTTTTGTATCGTTGCTATTTTGCAACGAATGCAGATTATTATCGAAAAATTCAAAATTTCAATTTCTTTTTTATGATAGAACGTATAATTCAATTTTCAATAAAAAATAAATTTCTTGTCGGGTTGGCTGTCATAGCTTTAGTGGCATGGGGTATTTATTCCATTACCCGTTTGCCCATTGATGCAATTCCGGATTCAACGAATAATCAGGTGCAGATTATTTCATTAGCACCTTCGTTGGCTGTTCAGGAAGTGGAAAGTTTCATTACAGCGCCTATAGAAGTGGCTGTTGCCAATATTCCTGATATAATAGAACTTCGCTCCATTTCGCGTCTTGGGTTGTCTGTTATCAGCGTTGTTTTTAAAGATGACGTTGATGTTTATTGGGCGCGTCAACAACTCAGCGAAAGATTAATGGAAGCTGAAGAAGCTATTCCTCACGGATTGGCAAAAATAGAATTGGCTCCGATTTCTACCGGATTGGGCGAAATATATCAATATCGGTTGGCGGTGGAAAAAAGACTGGAAAATAGGTATACGCCAACCGAACTGAGAACCATACAGGACTGGGTGGTTCGCCGCGAAATGCTCGGAACGCCGGGCGTTGCGGAAATTAATAGTTACGGCGGATTTGTAAAACAATACGAAATTGCCGTCAATCCTGAGCGTTTGCGCGGAATGAATATTACACTTACTGATATTTTTGATGCATTGGAACGAAACAATGAAAATACCGGAAGTGCTTATATCGACAAAAAGCCGACAGCTTATTTTATTCGCGGTATTGGTTTGGTGAAAAATCTGGAGGATATCGGCAAAATTGTGGTAAAAAGTAGTGCTTCTGGCGTTCCTGTTCTTATTCGTGATGTGGCTACCGTTCAGTTTGGTAATGCAACCCGTTACGGCGCTTTTGTGGTTGATACTACTGAAGCTGTAGGCGGTGTGGTGATGATGCTCAAAGGTGCAAATGCGCACGAGGTGATTGATAATGTGGAAACAAGAATTGAATCCATTCAAAAATCGCTTCCGCAAGGCGTAAAAATAGAACCTTTTTTGAATCGCTCCGATTTGGTTGGACGTGCTATCGGTACGGTTTCAACCAATTTGGTTGAAGGAGCTTTAATCGTCATTCTCATTTTGGTTCTGCTGTTGGGTAATTTCCGTGCCGGATTGATTGTAGCTTCGGTCATTCCACTTTCCATGTTTTTTGCAGTTTCCATGATGAATCTTTTTGGCGTTTCGGGCAACCTGATGAGTCTTGGTGCTATCGACTTCGGGTTGATTGTGGATGGTGCGGTGATTATTGTGGAAAGTGTAGTCTACCGTATCGTAAAAAGTAAGCAACAATTGGGTGTTGCCAGACTTTCGCAATCGCAAATGGACGAAAACGTATTCGAATCGTCAAAACGAATGATGAGTTCGGCTACTTTCGGGCAAATTATTATTCTCATTGTTTATTTGCCAATCATGGCGTTAGTGGGTATCGAAGGCAAGATGTTCCGCCCAATGGCAGAAGTGGTTGTGTTTGCGTTGATTGGTGCTGCTATACTTTCGCTTACCTACGTTCCAATGGCTTCGGCTTTGTTTTTGAGTAAAAAAACAGAGCATAAACGCAACATCTCTGATAAAATTATGGAGGCACTTCACAAGCGTTTCGAACCCATTATTCTTTTCGTGTTGAAACGAAAGAAAATCGTTTCGATTTCGGCTGTGGCATTGTTTGTTTTCAGTTTATTTGTTTTCAATCAGTTGGGCGGTGAATTTATTCCTCAGCTTGAAGAAGGCGATTTGGCTGCCGGAGTAATGACTTTACAAGGTGGTTCGCTTACCAATACGGTGGAAATCGTTCAGAAAGCAAATAAAATTTTGTTGGATAATTTCCCCGAAGTGAAGCATGCTGTTTGTAAAATTGGTGCCGGTGAAATTCCTACCGATCCAACGCCAATGGAGACG
This sequence comes from Paludibacter sp., assembly GCA_003250325.1. GTDB lineage: Bacteria > Bacteroidota > Bacteroidia > Bacteroidales > Paludibacteraceae > Paludibacter. The sequence goes on along the minus strand of QKGU01000092.1, from coordinate 10,518 downwards.
GGTGACTATATTATTACGCTGAAAGATAAAAGCGAATGGACTTCGGCTAAAACGCGCGAAGAGTTGGTAGAGAAAATGGAAGAAAAACTCGTCGTTTTGGCGGGAGTGAAATTTGAATTCCAACAACCGATTCAGATGCGTTTTAATGAATTGCTTTCCGGTTCGCGACAAGATATTGCGGTGAAAATTTTCGGAGATGATTTGAATACTTTAGCCGAAAAAGCCGCATCAATTGAAGCATTAATTCATGATGTGGAAGGTGTGGAAGATATTAATGTGGAAAAAGTAACCGGATTGGCGCAGGTTCAGGTTGAGTTTAACCGCGACCGATTGGCACAATACGGTGTTTCTATTGATGAGGTGAACAAGATATTGCGCGCTGCTTTTGCAGGAAGCGAAGCGGGCGTTGTATTCGACGAAGAAAAGCGTTTTGGCATGGTGGTTCGGCTGGACAAAGATTATCGACAGAGCATTGACGATGTAAAAAATCTTTCGGTAGCGTTGCCAAATGGCGGACAAATTCCGTTCGAACAATTGGCCGATATTCAGATTAAATCAGGACCTGCACAGGTTTCCAGAGAAAATACAAAACGCAGAATAACAGTAGGATTCAACGTTCGTAATCGTGATGTTGAAAGTGTGATTGAAGAAGTGAGCGAAAAAATAGATAAAAACATTCAATTGCCAACAGGTTATTACGTTTCTTATGGAGGCGAATTTCAAAATCTACAGGCAGCTAAAAACCGTCTGGCTATTGCCGTTCCGGTAGCTCTGTTGCTCATTTTTGTGTTGTTGTATTTTACTTTTCATTCGGTGAAGCAATCGCTTCTGATTTTTACGGCTGTTCCGATGTCGGCAATTGGCGGAATTTTCGCTTTGTGGTTGCGCGATATGAATTTCTCAATTTCGGCAGGAGTCGGTTTTATTGCTTTATTCGGTGTTGCGGTTCTGAATGGTATTGTGCTGATATCGGAATTTAATCGTCTCGAAAAAAATGGAATAACTGATATAACCGAAAGAGTACTGAAAGGACTGCATACGCGTTTGCGTCCGGTGATTATTACCGCGTCTGTTGCTTCATTAGGTTTTCTACCCATGGCATTATCCACATCGGCAGGAGCGGAAGTGCAAAAACCACTGGCTACAGTTGTTATCGGTGGTTTGATTACAGCGACTTTCCTAACGTTGGTTATTTTGCCCGTGTTTTACATTTTGTTTTCTTCAAGTGCCTTTAAATTGAAAAAAATGAAATCGAAAACATTGTTGGTATTGATTATCGGTTCATTTTTTATTATGAATTTGAATGCTCAAACGATCAATGTCGACAAAGCCATTGAACTTGCTTTGGATAGCAATCTTACCGTTCGTTCGGCTGGTTATGGAGTTAAAATGCAAAAAACGCTGAAAGGTGCTGCGTGGGACATTCCAAAAACGGCAATCGATGGTGAGTACGGTCAAATGAATTCTTATTCGAAAGATAATAGTTTTACTGTTTCGCAATCGTTCGCTTTTCCTACGGTGTATATTTTTCAACACAAACTGGCGAAAGCGAATGTAAAAGCGAGTGAACTGGATTTGAAAGCTGCCCGTCTTGAGGTGTCGACAAAAGTGAAGCAAATTTATTGGCAGTTGGCTTATTTATATTCAAAACAGAAACTTTACGTGTGGCAAGATAGTTTGTACACCGGATTTCTGAAAGCGGCAGAGTTGCGTTTGAAAACAGGCGAAACCAACCGGTTGGAAATGATTACCGCTCGTTCGCAAAGAATGGAAACAGCCAATGAATTGGACCAAATTAAGGCCGATATTGATATTTATAGTAAGGAATTGCAATTGGTCTTAAACACTGAAAATACTGTTTCAATTGCGGATACGGTTTTGAAACGATTGGAATTTATTTTTTTTGATAATGAAACTTTTGTAAACGAAAATCCGTCCGTGGCATTGTCGGATCATCAAATCGAAAGTTTAAAAATCGAAAGAAAACTCGAAGCGAATAAAATGCTTCCGGATATATCCATTGGCTATTTCAGTCAGACAATGGTGGGTGACCAGGAAATAAACGGTGTGCCGCGTGTGTTTGGTAATGGCGATCGTTTTACCGGAATTCAGGCAGGAATTGCTATTCCTTTGTTCTTTGGCAGCGATGTGGCTAAAATTAAAGGAGCTAAAATCAAGGAACAGATGGCCAGAACTGGTGCAGAAAATTTCAGGAAAACGATGATTGGAAGTTATCAACGGTTGATAAGCGAACAGAAGAAGTTGCTCAAAAGTGTTGAATATTATGAGACACAAGCTGTTCCTGAAGCGGATATGATTATCTCGCAAACAACGCTTAGTTACAGAACCGGAGCTTTGGATTATCTGGATTACATTCAGAATTTAAGCCGGGCATTGACGATAAAACAAAACTATCTGGATGCGCTAAATAATTATAATCAGACAATTATCAATCTTGAATTCATTACCGGAAAAGAAAAATAAAATCTATCATAACTAAAACTATTATGTCAAAATATAAATTTAATATAGCATTTTTTGCTGCAGCTCTTTTAGTGTTGTTTTCTTGCAACTCGCCAAAAACAGAAGAAGAATCGGAAGAGGAACATTTGGGTGAAAACATTGTAGAATTGCGTGACGACCAAATTAAAATGGCCGGAATTGAAACCGGTTCGGTTCAGCTGCAATCGTTGAGCGGATTGCTTAAAGTGAATGGAAATGTAACCGTTGCGCCACAGAATATTGCCACCGTGTGTATTCCATTGGGCGGTTTTGTGAAAAATACTTCATGTATGCCGGGAAATTCTGTAACAAAAGGTCAAACGCTTGCTGTGATCGAAAATCAGGAGTTTATTGATTTGCAGCAAAATTATTTGGAAACAAAAAATAAACTGGCTTATGCCGAAGCAGAATACAAACGGCATAGTGAACTGTATAAAGACGATGTTTATTCGCAAAAAAACCTGCAACAGGTATCGACTGAATACAACAACCTCAGAGCTCAAATGAAAGGGTATGAACAAAAACTGGAAATGGTTGGAATACATCCGGCTAATCTGAAAGTGGATAATATCAGTCGTTCTGTTTCGTTGGTTTCGCCTATTTCCGGAGTTGTCAAATCGGTTAATGTGAGTATCGGAAAATACGTTTCGACCACTGATGTGCTTTTTGAAATAATCAATACCGATCATTTGTTGCTGGAATTGACACTATTCGAAAAAGATGCCGATAAAGTTCAGAAAGGACAAAAAATCCATTTTATGATTAATAACGAATCGGAACAACACGAAGCTGTAGTTTATCAGGCTGCAAAATCGATAAGTGAAGACAATACTTACAAGGTTTACGCAACTGTTTCCAGCCTGTGTAAAAATATTATGCCGGGAATGTATGTAAAAGCCGATATTGAAACTTCTACAAATGAGTTGACCGCTTTGCCCGATGAAGCAATTGTGAATTTCGATGATAAAGATTATATTTTTGTTGTGGAACGAAACAAAATCGAAAACGGAAAACCATTTACCGAATATAAAATGGTTGAAATTGTTAAAGGAGTATCCAATAATAAAATGACAGAAGTGAAACTTCCGCTCAATTTTGACATTAATTCTACGAAAGTTGTGCTGAAGGGAGCATATAATCTTCTGTCTGCCATGAAAAATGCAGGAGAGATGAGTTGCTGATTTTTTGAAAATATAATTTCTAAATTATTAAAAAAATCAAATACTTAATTTATTCTTTGGAGATTGTCGCAACCTTTTTATCTTTGCAAATAGATCAAATAAAATAATCAATAAGTTAATAATTAAAAGTCAATAAAAAATGAAAAAAAGAATTGCCATTTTATCGCTTGTAGCGATGTTCTTTGCAGTTACAGCTACTTCTGCAGCTACTACTAAAGCTAACGATGAAAAAGCTAAAACAGAAGTAAAATGTGACAAAAAAGCTGATGCTAAGTGTGATAAAAAAGCCGATACTAAGTGTTGTGAGAAAAAATCGGATGCAGCTTGCTGCAAAAAAGCAACAGAAGAAAAAGCATGTTGCAAAAAAGATGCTGCAAAGAAAGAAGATGTAAAAAAATAATCAGTTAGCATTATATTTAAAAGGCTGTTTGAACTTAATTCGAACAGCCTTTTTCGTTTACATATCTTTAACCAACAAATCGTCAGTTGGTTTTTCCATTTCTTCTCTTATTTTCAACGTTTTTTTCCAGAACTCATCAAGCTGTTCGTTTTCAGCTGTGAGAAATAGTTCTGAACCGAGTGTCTCGAGTTTGGCGTTCAGCATTTTCAGCGTGAGTTGATTAATATCAATGGCCGGCATGTAGCTCTTCGACTTGGTAGCATCGTAAAAAACTTCGATAAGTACACCTGCATCAACTAGTTTTGATAGAATTTGATTTACCAATCGAGTCGGTAGCTTGTTGATTTCGGCTATTTTTTCTGATGACAATGGAGCTTGTTGTTGTTCAAAGCGTTTTACAATAAAATAGGTAATAAATATTGTCAGGAAATGTTTATATCGGGTGCTAATTTTTTTTGTATCTACTTCGTAATCGTAATTTTTGATGTTCTGTGATGCGAATGATATTTCTGCTCCCAACAGTACGATTAAACATGAAATCTGTAGCCATAACAAAAGCAACGGAATGGCTGCAAAGCCTCCATAAACTACATTATATCTCGAAAGATAAACCTGTCCGTTGATGTACAGCATTTGAAATAACTGAAAGGCAGATCCTGCAGCAATTCCCGCAAATAAAGCATTAAAAAACCGCACTCTGGTATTAGGAATTACCATGTACATAATGGTAAAAACCAGCCAGTTGAGCATATATGGAATTAATTTTACTCCAAAACGCAGAAACGGGCTTAATACCTGATATATGTATGATTGCGATAATGATGAACTTACAAAAATGGAAAAACCACTTGAGAGAACAATAAATAAAGGAAGAATAAGTATGGTAGAAAAGTAGGTGGTAAACTGACGAATGGGAGAGCGCGATTTTTTTACTTGCCAGATGCTGTTGAAAGCATTTTCAACCTGCATAAAAAAGTTCATAACCGACCAAAACAGAACAATAAGACCAATTCCGATAAAAAGTCCTCCCTGTGTGCTTTCAAGATATTTTTGAACAAATTCCATTACTTTCGGAACCATTCCAATCTTGGCTATATAAGATCCCTGCAAAGAATCTTCTATAAAGTTCTCAACGCCAAAACCTCTGGCAATGGCCACAACCAAAGCGATTAACGGAACAATGGCGAAAAGAATAGAGTAGGTGAGAGCCGATGCTCTGATATTCAGTTTGTCATCGATAAAACCTCTCGTGGCGAGAATCAACGTTTTTACAAGACGATAGGTGAAACGGCGAGAACGTGATAATTCGTGTTCAGTGATTTGCCATATATCGTAGCGTATAAATTTAAAGACACGCTCAAAAAATGCTATAAGTTTAGACATGGTTATAGATTCTTTTACGTAAAGATGAAGGAAAAAGATAGCAGGCCTGTAAGCCGGGTTCTGTACTTTGACGAAGCAAAGCGTTTGTCATTTATCTCGAACAAATGTCTCCATTTGCCTCTAGCGATCTACCCCCCGGCATCAGGCGAGTAACCCTACATGCGCCAGTATACATGATCTTGCAACCCATAAGGCGTACGGCTTCGATTGTCGCCAACCGAACCGGTGAGCTCTTACCTCACCTTTTCACCCTTTCTCCGACAAGTCGGAGTGGTTATTTTCTGTTACGCTACTCTGCTCTCACAAACAGCTTCCCGTTAGGAAATATGGAACTCTGCGTTGCCCGGACTTTCCTCCATTTCTAAAAGAAAAGGCGACAAACCGGCCTACTATTTCATGCAAAGATAAACATTATTTGGAATTTACAATCTATTTGTTAAACGGAGAAGCTGGAATCACTGAAGTATTTTAAACTTTAAATTAAACTCAACTAAATGAATTCTAAATTGTTTAATTTCAAAAATAAAGAATATAAAAATTATGAAAAAGAATTTCGAATTTAAAAAAGGTGATAAGATTGTGATAATAGGTGGCGGTTTTGCAGGATTGCAATTAGCCAGAGCATTGAAAAACAGGCCATTTGAAGTTATTATTGTTGATAAACAAAATCATCACCAGTTTCAGCCACTTTTTTATCAGATTGCAAGTTCCAGACTCGAACCTGCAAGTATATCTTTTCCTTATCGAAAAATTTTTCAGGGAGCGAAAAATATCGAATTCCGAATGGCAAGAGTTTTGTCTATTCAATCAGAAATAAATACCGTTATTACCACTACTGGAGAAATAAAATACGATCATTTGGTGATTGCAACAGGCTGTGTAACTAATTTTTTCGGTAACGAAGAACTGGGAAAACATGCCATGTCAATGAAATCGACGCAGGAAGCCATCAAAATAAGAAATAAAATTTTGATGAATTTTGAAGAAGATGTGTGTGCCAGAGAAAAAGAAAGAATTGCATTGTCAAATATCATTATTGCAGGTGCCGGACCTACCGGGGTTGAATTGTCGGGTGCATTTGCTGAACTAAAAAAGACTGTGTTGCCAAAAGATTATCCAACATTGGATTTTAAATATTTGAATATAATTTTGGTCGAAGGAAGCCACCATACGTTGAATAATATGAGCGAAAAATCCAAAACTGCTTCGCAAATGTATTTGGAAAAAATGGGTGTCACAGTGAAAACGGGAGTATTGATAAAATCGTATGTTGGAGAAAAGGCAACGCTCAGCACAGGTGAGATAATTCCTTCAAAGATTCTTATTTGGGCAGCTGGCGTCACCGGAAATATTATTGCTGGACTAAATCCTGATGAAATAATAAAAAACCGATATGTGGTGGATCGTTATAACCGATTGCAGGAACGTGATAACATTTATGCATTAGGCGATGTAGCTCACATGGAAACGCCACTTTATCCGAATGGACATCCTCAGGTTGCTAATGTTGCGATTAATCAGGCAAAACGATTGGCAAAAAATATGCTGAATAGTTTAAGTGGAAAACCTCTGGTAGAATATGAATACAAAGATTTGGGAATGCTGGCAACCATTGGAAAACACAAAGCAGTAGTCGACTTACCATTTTTGAAATTCCATGGGCCATTAGCATGGTATTTCTGGATGTTTTTGCATTTAATGCTCATTTTGAGTGTAAGAAACAAACTGATAATTTTTATCAATTGGGCATGGAGCTATATTACACGTGACACATCACTGAGATTAATATTAAACCCGGAACCGGACAAAGAAATTATTCGATAATACTATCTTAAGACTTTATTCCTGATACAAAAGTTGTAAAATCAGAGGTGATTTTATCCATAAAATCATTGATGTTTTTGTCTGCTTCCAACTGTTGAGTGTTTTCTATGTACCATTTAATAATCTCCTTCGCACCTTCTTTGAATTTCACCTGAGGATTAAAGTCCGGCACAAACGATTTTATTTTCGTGTTGTTGAAAATCATGCTGTGCGCTTTGTCACCCAGCAGTCCATCGCCAATTTCTTTGTCGTAAAGTGCAATTATCTCGGAAGGTATGTGGATAATATTTGGTTTTACACCTAATTCAGAAGACAGAATCTCATAAATGTTATTCCAGCTCAACCATTCGTCGGATGTAATCTGGAAAACTTCATTTATTGCTTTTTCATTACCAAGTAATCCTACTAGTCCGACAGCAAAATCTTTGTGATATGTAAGTGTCCAAATGGAAGTTCCGTCGCCGGGTAAAATCACCGGCAGACCTTTTAGCATTCTGTGCAACACAGTATAGCCGCCAATTGCAGGAATCTTTGTTTTGTCGTAAGTGTGCGAAGGACGAATAATTGTGTAGGGAAAACCAGTTTTCTCGTATGTCTGTTTTAAAATATTTTCACAGGCAATTTTTTTACGGGAGTATTCCCAGTAAGGATTGTCTAACGGTGTTTCCTCAGTCACGGGTAGTTGTTTTGGAACTTCGTAAGCCGATGCCGAACTGATAAATATGAATTGTTTTGTTTTTCCTTCGAAGAGCTGGATGTCATTTTGAACATGTTCCGGTTCGTACGCAATAAAATCAACCACGACGTCAAAACTATGTTTTTTTAGTGCTTCTTTTGTTTGTTCAAAATTACGAATGTCTGAAATAATTGTTTTTACACCTTCAATTTTTCTTATTCCGGCACTTAAACCACGATTCAGGTGAAATAAATCAATTCCTTTCGAAATTGCCAGTTCGCTACAAGCTGAACTAAGAACTCCTGTTCCTCCGATAAATAATGCTTTCATACTCTGAAAAAATTTTATATAATTTCTTTCCCAAAAGGTGCCAAAGCCAATGCTGCCATTTTAAAATGTTGCATTCCAAAAGGGATCCCGACAATCGTAATTACTAATAAAACTCCAAAAACTATATGGGTTAATGAAATCCAGATACCACCAATTAGAATCCAGAGAATGTTCATAATAACAGATAAACAGCCGGAACTGCTTTTGGCTTCACGAATCTCGCTTCCGAATGGCCATAAAGCGAGTACTGCAAGTTTGAGAGTTTGGATGCCGAATGGAATTCCTACAATTGTAATTATAAGCAATATACTTGAAATCAGATATTCAAGCGAAATGATTATCCCTCCAAATACCAACCATATGATGTTACCGATAAATTTCATAATAAATGAGGTTTCATTTTTAATTTGGAGTCGTAAATCGTAAACCAACAGTTAATGTAAAATGACTTGTATTAATATATTCTTCTGGATTTGCATAAATCGATGTTGTGGAAGTTCCATCATTTAACGTATAAGAAGATAAAACTCCCATTGTATAAGAAGCTTGAAATCCAAGAGCAAAGTATTTTGACAAAGAGATATCATATCCTAAATCGTAATTACATCCTATAGTTGAACCGGAAATGTTGTAATAATATGAATCAGCAAAACTTTCGGTTCTGTTGTAGTTCAACCAACCAAATCCTATATTCATAAAAAAAGCATTATTGTTGTTATTCCCTGAATAAAAACGCGTGGAAAAACTAGGGGCAATATAGGTGGTTTTGATTATATCATTTAGTGTTCCTACTTCGACAATTGTTCCATTTTCATCAGAAAGTGTTACTCCATACATTTTGCCTCTGTTTTCATTTGAGTTGTATTTTATACCAATGCCAAACATCTCTGTAAAATAGTAAGTCATATCTCCTCCAAGAACTAATCCTGAACGTAAACCGTTAAAGTATTTTCTTATTGCAGGGTCAGATTCATTATTTTTCCCACCTGCATAATACAAATATCCGGCATCTAAACCAAAACGCCAATGAGAATATTTATCTTTAAACTGAACTTCTTTCAGTGACACTTCTGGTTGATTGTAATAATTGTATTGATGATTGACAGTTTTTTTTACAGGTATTAATGTATTTCTTATTTCATTATCTTGTTTGTAAACAAAATAAATCATTTCGTTTTTTATCTTGGTTATCTTACAATTTATGCTGTCGCCTGAATCGGTTACAATAAGATCCTGAGCCATTAAATTATTGGCAAGAAAAAAAACTAACAATATGGATTTAAACAAGTATTTTATCATACCAATTACTTAGATTTGATTTTATTAAATTCTGTTTTTCCCTCTGACGCACTTACAAGTTCTATTTTAGGACGCCCGACCATTAATCCCATTGAAATTCCACAGCGGACGTAATATTCTTTTCCATATTCTATTTTTATCGGAATTTCCGATTTTGATTCTGTCTTAGCCCAAATACTATTGTACCCGTCTTTGGTTACTTTCACAGTTTCCTTCCAGTTTGCTTTTACTCTGGTAAGTTTATCGTTTCCTAAATAAATATTATAAGTTACAGCAAAACCATAACTCCCAATTCTGTAAAAATGAATTAAAGCAGCACTGTCTTTCAATAATACGCTGTCTATTTTTTCAGCTTTTATGACATTTAGTTTAGATAAATCTGCTTCCTGAGCTTTGTATATTTTTGCTGCAATTCTATGACATGAACTGTTGAAATCAGGACTCTTATGATCTGTTATTTTCACGATATTTCCACCAACTTTTCGGGCTTCAAGTTTAGCTTCTTCTATGACAGTATTGTAGTCACATTTTGTTGTGAAGCCGGTATCGCCAATCTTTATTTCTCCCAGTAATTCAAAGTTGGTAGGAACTTCATCTTCCAATTCCAATAATTTGACTTCCTGATTGTAATCCAATGGAGTGTAACTTTTACTGAGCGATTTGGTAACTTTTGGAGAACAAGAATATACCAAAAAAAGAATAGTGAAAAAGAACAAAGATTTTTGAATAGCTTTCATAATATAAATCTTGATGAAGTTGAAAAATAATACTTGCAAATGTTTAAGTACATGACAAAAATTTGAAAATATTTATATTTGATTGAAAACCAGCATTTAAAAGCACTGTTGCAATAAAAGTAAGACCATATTTGAAAAAACTTTTCGACATTCTTCCATTGTTGAGTACTCTAATTGGTTTATCAT
>QKGU01000117.1 GCA_003250325.1 Paludibacter sp. | reverse complement strand
CAACAAAAAGTTTGAAATTGAACAGGGAGGGACCATTAACTGGAGCGGCGACCCATACAACGCCAACATCAACCTGAATGCCATCTACCGGCTAAAGGCTTCACTAAGCGAGCTGAGCCCCGACAAGGTTAATGATCAAAATAATGTCAATGCCCAATATTATCAACGAATCCCCGTACAATGCAAAATTGCGCTTACCGATAATCTGAACAACCCCACCATCGGGTTCGACATCGATTTTCCGACCATCGAAGGCCGGATCAAAGATGAAGTCCGTCAGTATTTCAGTACCGAAGAAGATATGAACAAACAAATTCTTTCGCTGCTGGTACTCGGGCGTTTTTACACACCGGAATACCTGCGGGGCTCCTACGAAGCCAGCAACCCCAATCTGGTGGGCAACACAGCCAGTGAGCTTTTTTCCAACCAGCTCAGCAACTGGCTGTCGCAAATCAGTAATAATTTCGATATCGGTGTAAACTATCGTCCGGGAGACCAAATCAGCGACGACGAGATTGAGCTGGCCCTGAGCACCCAAATATTCAACGACCGGGTTACCCTGAACGGCAATATCGGCAACAACGGGACACAGGCCAGCACGGCTAACAACAGCAACATTGTTGGCGACTTCGACCTGAACGTAAAACTCACCAACAACGGAAAATTACAATTCAAAGCCTACAACCACTCCAATAATAACATCTATTACGAAACCTCGCCTTATACCCAAGGCATTGGTATCAGCTATCGCGAAAACTACGATACCTTCAGCGAACTATGGCAAAAATTCCTGCGTTTATTCAAAAAGAAAACGATCAGCAAATAATATTCCCGGTTCAGCCTTGCAGATAGCGGCGATTTGTATACACTGTTTTGTCCTTCAGGACAACCTTTTGCATTGGTTAACACAAACACCGGTCACTGCCCCACGCCTGCAAGGGATTCACTAAATCATAGATGAGCTACAAAGCCAATAAAAGGATAAGCGCCTCGAAAAAATTTCTATTTTTGAAAAGCCAATTAAACCCGATAAACGTGAGAATTTATTTGAGTGTACTGCTGATTTGTATTTCAGCGTTGTTTGTTTCTGCTCAAAACAAATATGCCGTTTCCGGCAAAGTCGTCAATGTTGCAAAAACACCGATCGCATTTGCTAATGTAGCTATTTTTGAGTTGCCCGATTCTACAATGATCCAGGGAGGTATGACCGACGATCAAGGTAACTTTATTCTACCGGATATTATATCAGGTGATTATTTTCTGAAAATCCTTTACATCGGGTTCGAAACCAAAGAAATACCGATTATCCACTTAAAGGATAGTGATGTACTTATCCCGATTATTCAACTTAAAAGAAAAACAACTCAATTAAATGAGATAACGGTTATTTCGGAGAAAGGAATGTTTGAAACAGAAGCTGGAAAAATGATCTATAATGTAGAAAACAACATAAATGCTGTTGGCGTAACAGCGAGTGAACTGCTTCAAAATATCCCATCAGTAAGCGTAGATATGGATGAAAAAGTGACAATCCGTGGAACAAAAGCAACCATAATGATCGACGGGGTAGAAAGCGACCTTTCGACAATGATTGACCAGATTCCGGCAGATGCCATTGAAAGCATTGAAGTAATAACGAATCCCTCTGTACGCTATGAAGCACAAAATGGAGGCAGTATCATCAACATCAAACTTAAGCAGCACGCACAAACAGGTTATAACGGGAAAGTTGAAGCAGGGATTGGCTCCATGAACCAAACAAATTTAAATTCGGTATTGGGCTACAATGTAAAAAACTGGCGTTTCTCGGGCATGGCAAATTACCAGTACAAAGAGATAAAAACCGTTCAGAACAGTATTCGAACAATCATGAATTCAAACACAAAAGATGAGTTATATCAAATATCCAACGACAAAAAAATGCCCTCTTCCTTTTTCTCAAGTATTAAAGCTGGCTATTTCTTTCATGACAAAAGTTTTGTCGACCTGAAATATATTCATCAAAACAAAAAACAGGCAAGCCAGACAGAAATCAAAAACGAGAACTTTAAAGAAGAAGTCCTTGGTTTGGTCAGCGAAGTTCATAATAATAATGAAAGTGGGGTAACTTTCAACCAGGTTTCGGGTACTTTCCGAAAATTCCTCGGAAGCGACAATCAGAAACTTGAAGGCAACTTTCTTTATTCATTTAATACTCCCGAAAATGAAGCAGACCAACTTAATCAATCCATTTCTGACCAAGATGAAGATATAATTGAAAAATATCGGATTGATAACAAATCATACCTGAGCCAAATACGGCTACTTAAAGGCGGGCTTGATTATACCGGAAAGTTATCCCGGACACTCAATATAGAAACCGGGACGCTTTTTTCAATCAACAATTTCACTCAAGACTTCTGGAACACCCGGCTCAACTATGACTGGAATACGACAGAAGAACAATATGACCTTGCGGCTGACACGCTGGCAAAAATCTTTTCCAACAACACCTTTTCCGGGAGTTTCTACGGATTACTATCCGGAAAATGGGGCCGGTTCCATTTTTCCGGCGGATTACGGTTTGAATATTTGAAAAACAGAATCGAAAGTGATTCGATCGTTACAACCAACACGATTAAAATTGTCCCGTCAATTCATTTACAAAAGGCTGTATCTGAAAAATATTCGTGGGAAATATCGATGACAACCCGGACAATCCCCCCGAAATATAATCAACTAAATCCGATTTCACTCTCTTGGGGAAACTACAACAAAAGCTCTGGCAACCCAAAGCTAACCCCGGAATTTATTTACCAATTAGAATTTGACAATACTTGGAAATGGAACAAATCGAACTTGAACATGAACCTTTTCTTTAAAAATGAAACACAGATTATTGGACAGTGGTACTATTTAGAGGAAGAAGAAAACCGGCAAGTCTCCCATTCAATCTATGAAAACCTGGGAAATATTTACTCACTTGGAGTAGACGCATCTTCTATGATTAACCTGAAAAATATAATCATCCGCACAAGTGCAATAACCTATTACAATGAAATCAATGGTGATAAGTTTGCAAGCTCTCTTGATCGCCGTGAAATTTCATACATTTTCAAAATGAATTCCAGCTATCCTCTCAACAAGAAGATCAGCATGCAACTCACGGCCACTTACCACTCCCCTCAAATATCAGTTTACGGAAAACAGTTCGGGTATTATCAAGTCGACTTGGGTCTACGGTCTAAAATATTGAAAAACAAAGGATCTCTTGTACTTAAAGCGATGGATATTTTCAATACGGTTGAATACGAAAAAGTTATTAATCAGCGAGTCAATTATTTCAAAAAGACGTTCTATGATCCACCAAACTTTCTCGTTTATTTGAGTTTCTCTTATAAATTTAATTCGCTCACAAACAGCAAATCATCCCCAGGAAAAAGTTCCCGAAAAAGTTGACTCATTTTTCAATAAGTGAAACAACAACGAAAACAATTAACTCATCAGAAAAGGAAGAAAACGCGTTACTAAATCATAACGTTTCCCTATTTTTTTTGTCTTTTTGAGTATAAGAAACCAAACATCTGCTAAATTTGTCGGCTTAATTTTCAAATCCCTCTCAAATCTAATATTTATGTTTTCTTTAATGATTCTCGTATTCGTGCTGGGATACATTGCTATTGCAATGGAACATCCGCTAAGAGTTGACAAAGCAGCCTCGGCCTTGATTATTGGCTCACTCTGTTGGGTAATCTACATTTTGGGTGCCGAACACATCCTGGCACTCGGT
>QKGU01000113.1 GCA_003250325.1 Paludibacter sp. | reverse complement strand
GCTAACGGTTAACTGTATGTGGCGTAGCCGACTGCGGGCTTCTTTCCTGTCAAACCGAGATGAAGTAGAAGCGGGAGATGAACCTACAATTACCCACAAAACCGGCTATGACATATACAGATTGTTAGCAACTGGGTTTAGTGTTCCATCAATGTGATGTCTTTTCATGTTTTGCAGTATCGTCCGTTTCGACCCTTTTTGTCTGCTCGATACGGAGCACCAATTTATTTGTGCGTTTGGCAATCCTGATAGCCCATTAAGGGCTAAATGCGTGGGCAATTTGTAAGCTTATTGGCAAGTTTTGGCAGAGGGGAGCTTGTGCGACTTGCCAATGTGCTTACAAATAGGGTGGGCTTTCCTGTTATTATTTAACTACTTTGCCTAATGCTTCTAATAGCTGTGGATTATCTTCTAATCCAATCCGAGCAACTGCATAGAATTCACTCATCCAGTCATCTATCTTTGCAAAGGCTGAATCTTTTGCTTTGGTTGCGTCTTGCGATTCTCCTTTTTCTTTTAGGTAAACTGCTCTTGCTGCTTCTAATTCAGAAATCAACGTGTTTGCTGTTGTCAAGTCTTCAGCGGATATTTTTAAACGAGCAAGTTTACTCTGAATTTCAGTATCGGTTGATGCCACGCTGTAAAATTTCTTTGCAGCTTCGAGCCATTTTATATAAGTCCGGGGCATTATTCCGGTAATTGCCAACTTGTCGGCAGTTAATGAATCGTTACGAAATACAACCTTTGCTTTTTTTCTGTGAATATTGTAGGTATTCTCAATTTGTTCTTTTTTACTCGAAAAATCTGCATATGCAGCAGAGGTTTCATCGTCCTCAGTTTTATTCGCATCATAAGCAGTCCTTGTTTCTGTTAATAACGCTTTGCCTTCGGCGATTTTTTCTGAATCGTAGCCCAGGTCTGCCATGATAGTAGCAATTTCAGGTTGAGACTCTGCATTTTCCAATGCTACACGGTATAATTCCAATGTTTCTGTGTCGGTAAGTTTTGTACGTGATGCCATAATTTTTTGATTTGGGTTTTTATTATTTTACAATTACGAAATTCCTTTTTACAATTATGTTTTCCGGATTTACAATTGCTTTTTCCCCACTAACATCGTTAACTTTCCGATTTGCATTTGAGTTTTACATTCTCACTTTTAAGCTTTCCTTGCTTACAAATCTGATTTTCCCTTATTCAATTGTGTTTTCCAAACTAACATTTGCTTTATTCCTATTTGTAAAAGCGTTTATAAAACGAAATGTTAAATATAACGAAAATACTTTTGCCAGAACACGTTGCATTTCCATTTTGTTAAAAAAATCAGCAACAACTTTCATTCTTTTGTATCGAAGGGCACTTAACCGAACCATACGAACAAAACACGCAACAATCTCCCTGCCTTGGTTTTAGTATGGTTTTGCAATTTTCACATTCATAAAAGAACTGACAGGAATCCTCAGGCATTGTTTCTTCTTTTTGGTATCCGCAGTCGGGACAAGTGATTGTTGATTTATATTTTATTTCCATAAGACAGATTTAGCAATCTATTTCACAATCTTCTTCTATACTTTTATTTTCGATTTGAAGCGTGGTATGGTTGATACCAAACTCGTGTTCGAGTTCATGTTGTAAATCGCCTATAAAATTGTCATTAATGCCTTCAGGTATTATCAGGTGTGCTGTCAATGCCACCTTTGTAGTACTCATTGCCCAAATGTGCAGGTCGTGAATGTTTTCCACTCCTTTTTGTGCCAGCAGAAATTCCCTGACTTTTTCAAGGTTAATATGTTTGGGTACGGCATCTAAGGCTAAATCGACTGAATCGGTAAACAAACGCCAAGTTCCCCAAACGATAACCGCTATGATAAGGAAACTTGTAACCGGGTCAATCCATTGTTTTCCGGTGAGGTTGATTAACAAACCTGCCACAACAACACCCAGCGACACACCGGCATCGGCTGCCATGTGCAGAAATGCGCCTTTTATGTTCAGGTCGTCTTTCTGTCCTTTCATAAAGAGTAAGGCAGTTAGGGTGTTGATAACTACACCAATGGCTGCAACAATCATAACCTGACTGCCAGCCACAGGTTCAGGGTTTTTAAATTTACCAATGGCATCCCAGCCGATAACTGCTACTGCACCAAACAGCAGAAGGGCATTTAAAATAGAAACAAGGATGGTTGTTTTTCGAAGCCCGTAGGTGTATTTGCCCCTTGGTTTGATGGATGCAAGCCACATGGCCGTCCATGCAAAAACAAGGCCGAGCACATCGCTTGCATTATGTCCTGCATCAGCGAGCAGAGCAGATGAGTTGGCAATTAAACCATAAATGATTTCAACGGCAATAAAGATTACATTTAATCCAATGCCCAGGGCAAAGGCTTTTCCGTAACTTTTGTTTGTTGCATGTGAATGTCCGTGTGAATGTGCCATAATTTTACTGATTTAATTTCTTGGTGCGTACATGATGATTCCCATCCCGATAAGCGCCACGATTCCTCCAATTATATCGTACCTGTCGGGGACAAAGCCATCAACTTTCCAACCCCACAATATGGCCATAATAATAAATATACCACCGTAAGCAGCATAAACCCGCCCGAAATTGGCGGATTGGAGTGTAGCAATCACACCATATAAAAACAAGATAATACCGCCGATTGCCCCAAACCACCAGGGTTTTTGCTCCCTTAGCCAGAGCCAAACCAAGTAACCACCGCCAATTTCGCAAAGTCCGGCTACAACAAAAAGGAATACGGAATATACTACTTTCATAAAAATCTATTTTCCTAGTTTTAAAATCCTGAAAGCCCCCCTTACCACAATCAAAAAGACGATTGCTCCGATAATCAAGTCGGGGTATTTCGATTGCGTCAGCAATACCAAAACTCCGGCAACGATAACACCTATATTAATAATCACATCGTTTGAGGTGAAAATCATGCTGGCTTTCATGTGTGCTTCATTGCTTTTTGATTTTTGAAGCAGGTACAGGCAAACGGAATTGGCTATAAGTGCCAATATCGAAATTCCAATCATCATCCTGAAATCAGGCGTTTCTTCTGCCCCGATAAACCTTCGGATTACTTCTAACATACCAACACCTGCCAACGCCAGTTGAAAATACCCGCTTAATGTTGCTACTTTCTTTTTACGGGTAACCGCTGTCCCCACAGCCCACAAACTCAAGCCATAAACAGCAGCATCGGCAAGCATGTCAAGCGAATCGGCAACCAGCCCCATAGAACGTGAAATAAAACCGGTTGTGATTTCAATAACAAAAAAACTGAAATTAATGAGCAATACTGTCCATAGTAATTTGGTCTGGTCTGAATTACTCTCTGTTTTCATTTCAAACTCTTCAATCTTCTCAGTTTGTAACAGATTTGCACCCAGCTTCAGGCTTTCCAGTTGTTTTGTGATTTCTTCGTTTCCGCCCGAATGAATGACGGAAAGCTTACGATTTTCAATATCAAATTCCAATTGACGGATGCCGTCAAAACCATCCAGCTTCATGCGGATTAGGTTCTCCTCCGAGGGGCAGTCCATTTTTGAAATATGGTAATGTGATTTTTGCATTGCACTAAAATTATAAAAAACCGTGGCAACCCGGAAGCCGCCACGGATCTAATTAATTTCCATTTTTCAAACCATCTTTCACCCGGTAAATTTGGTTTACATCCGAAACATAAATAATACCATCGCCGGGATTTAAGGTTTTGCCCTGCTCCGAAATAATATGTACTACTTTGTCCACATCGTTTTTATTGACAACAAGTTCAAGTTTGGCCACCTCGCTGTCGGTAATTGAAAATTTTTGGGAAACAAATGTTGGGAAACAAATGCGGCTTCATCCTGCAATTTTCCCGTTCCCTCTGCCGATGAAATGGTCATGTTCTCAAAACCTGCATCTTTTAAATGGTGAACAATATCATTCACTTTATTGGGGCGTATAAATGCTTTTATTTCTTTCATCTGTTTAAAATTTTTTAATTTCTAAATGTTTAAAAAATTTGAATCCATTCAGGAACTCACATAAATTTTAATCATTCTTGTTTTTGAATTTAGAATGCTGAAAATTTAAGTTCGTTTCATAATCCTG
>QKGU01000340.1 GCA_003250325.1 Paludibacter sp. | reverse complement strand
AACAAATTTAATCCATTCTGCTCGTGCAAGCAGCGATGTTTCCATCCATTCGTTATTGAAAAGCACCGGAATACCCGCTTGCGAAACCCGTAAGGCATACGGGTCGTTTTGATTGTAACCGCTCATCATCACAGCATTGGGGTTAAGTTGGAACGTTTTTTCGACATTGATGTTAAATGCATCGCCAAGATCGGTAATTTCTCCGGCAGCCAACCGTTTATTTATTTCCGAATTGTAAATTAAATTCGGCGAACAAACTCCCTTGACAGTTTGCAGTTCTGCTAACAGATTCAAGAATTCGAAATGAGTAACTGAAGTGGCTGCTAATGTTTTAAGCGGGATTACGACTTTCGTTCCATCGTTTGGAACGTTTATTTTCGTATCGTTTACCAGATAATATTTTGCATATACCGAGCCTTTTACCCAGGGGCTAAATACAATAACTTCCTTGTATTCTTGAAAATATTTTACTGCAAATCCTTCGGCATATTTTAAATTCAGGGAGTCAACAGCCACGGGATTTTCTTTCCCGGTTGATTTTGTTGAACACGAGATCAAAATAAAAACGCAAGAAACGAGTATGAAAATATTTTTCATTAGTTGTTTTTTAGTTACAAGCTATGAGTTACAAGCTTTTGTTTATTTCATCGATATAATTTAATAATTCGTCGCGACCCACTCGTTTTTCGGATGAGGTGGTAAAAATCGGAGGTAACTCCTCCCAAACTTCCTGTAACTTTTGTTTGTACAGGTCAACATTTTCTTTTGCTTTTTGCGTCGACATTTTATCCATTTTGGTAAACACAACCGAAAAAGGAACTCCATTTTCACCCAGCCATTCCATAAACTCCAGATCAATTTTCTGCGGTTCGTGACGGCTGTCAATTAGCAAAAACAAACAGGTAAGCTGCTCGCGGTAAAGTATGTAACTTTCGATAATGTTTTGTAACTGTTCACGCGTTTTTTTTCCGGCAGTCGCATAACCATAACCCGGTAAATCCACCAAATGCCAGTTGTTGTTGATAATAAAATGGTTGATCAGAAGCGTTTTTCCTGGTTTTGAGGAAGTCATCGCCAATCCTTTTTTATTCGTCAACATATTGATTAACGACGATTTACCCACATTAGATCGTCCGATAAAAGCGTATTCGGGAAGCTTACTTTCCGGACATTTTTTATAATCGGTATTACTGATAACAAATTCTGCTGATTTTATATCCATGTTTATTTTTTTTTGTTATTTGCCTTCGGCGTTAATTACCTTCGGTGTTATTTGCTTCGCGTTATTTTTGCCTTCGTTTCTCTGAAAATCCACATTCCTAAAAACGTAATTGCTCCGTTTATCATCAACAATTCGTAGCCAAACACAAAGCCCCAATAATGTGAACTGACATAGTCAAAAACTCCACAAATCAATGGTGAAGCTATAGCTACAAACGGAATCATTTTATCTTTTGTTTTCAGTTTGGTGAAAAGACCAAAAGTATATAATCCTAACAACGGACCATAAGTATATGAAACGATAATGTAAATCGCATCAATAACACTTTTATTGTTTAATGCTTTGAATATTAAAATAATAACGCAAAACAAAAGGGAAATACCTATGTGAATGATTTTTCTGTTTCGTTCCGCTTTCTCTGCACTTAACCGTTGTACACCAAGAATATCCACCGAAAATGAAGTAGTAAGTGCTGCGAGCGCCGAATCGGCACTCGAAAAAGCTGCCGCGATAATTCCCACCACGAAAAGTATTAACACCGATTTGCCTAAATAAGTGGTGGCAAACATGGGCAGAATATTGTCCGACATTTCCGGTAAAGCAATGCCGTTTTGAGTGGCCAATATCAACAACATGACACCGAGCAACAAAAACAGGAAATTAACAGGCACAAAAGCAATTCCGTACCAATACATATTTTTTTGCGCATCCTTCAGGCTCCGGCACGAAAGATTTTTCTGCATCATGTCCTGATCGAGCCCCGTCATGACGATAGCAATAAAAATTCCACTGAAGAACTGCTTAAAGAAATTTTGCTTCGTATGCCAATCATCGAATACGAATATTCTGGTTTTATCACTTTCAATCAACGAAGAAAATAATTGCGAGGTGCTCATATTCAATTGCCCCATTACTTCTACCACGAGCAGAACCAGAGCCGTAATCATAATAACTGTTTGCAATGTATCCGTCCAGACAATTGCTTTAATCCCGCTGCGAAACGTGTAGAGCCATATCAGTAAAATGGTCACACACACAGTCAGCCAAAACGGAACATTCCACGCGTCAAACACTACGGATTGCAAAATCAACGCTACCACATACAATCGTGCTGCCGCACCAATCGTTTTTGATAAAAGGAAAAACGATGCGCCCGTTTTATAGGCATTTTTTCCAAAACGTTCGTCCAGATACGTGTAAATGGTCGTCAGATTCAGGCGATAATACAACGGCAACAAAATATTTGCGATAATGACGTATCCGAAAAAGAACCCGAAAACAGTTTGCAAATAGGTAAATTCAATGCCACGCACCATACCCGGAACCGAAACAAAACTAACTCCGGAGATAGATGATCCCACCATTCCGATAGCCACCACCCACCAGGGCGTTTTTCTGTTACCTAAAAAGAAAGCTGCATTGTCGGTGCTTTTTCGCCCTACCACATAGGAAATGAGTAGCAGAACCGAAAAATAAATTGCGATGATGAGTAAAATCGATGAGCCGGACATGCAGACGTGGAATTAGTTTACATTGTAAAATGTGAACGTCATAGAAAGCCTGAAAAATAACTTTTTCGGACAGTAACACATTTTTATTTCGCACAAAATTAGCTAAAATAGGTCGAAATGAAATGCTTCCAACAAAAATAGTTAGCAAACCGATTTTTTTTATAATTTTGCATACCTGTCGATTAACGAAGAGAAAAACCGGAATTGTTTCAAGTGATTTTATTGTAATCGGCTGGTTTTTAAAGTATATGAGTTTACAACAATTTTCATCTTCATTACTCGAAAACGCGGTAAATGAGTTCAGCAAACTGCCGGGTATTGGCCGGAAAACGGCATTGCGGTTGGTGTTACATTTGCTAAAGCAATCGGAACATGAAGTGGATAATTTTGGAAACACAATGATACGATTGCGCAAAGAAATCAGGTATTGCAAGGTGTGTCATAATATCTCGGACACCGAAGTTTGCAATATTTGCAGCAATCATTCGCGCGACAAAGAAACGGTTTGTGTGGTCGAAAACATCAAAGATGTGATGTCGATCGAAAATACGCAACAATTTCGCGGACTTTATCATGTATTGGGAGGCGTTATTTCGCCCATGGACGGCATTGGACCTTCCGATCTGGAAATCGAGAGTCTCGTGAAAAGAGTAGCAGAAGATCAGGTAAAAGAAGTGGTTTTAGCGTTGAGCACCACTATGGAAGGTGACACCACCAACTTTTATATTTTCAGGAAGCTGGCACCACTAAACATAAAAATAACGACTATTGCACGTGGAGTTGCCATTGGCGACGAACTGGAATATACCGACGAAGTAACGCTTGGACGTTCCATATTGAATAGAGTGGAGTTTACAAATTCATTTAAGTAGTAATTAGTTACGAGAAATCAGTTACGAGAAATCAGTTACAAGAGATTAGCTACAAGTTACAAGTTACTGGAATTATTACCGGATATAGCAAATAAAAAAAATCATTAATTCATTTCGATTATTTAAACAATTAATTATAAAAAAAGAAACCGATGGATCATAAAAATATAGAAAAAGCAAATAAAATCTTATCGCTTG
>QKGU01000265.1 GCA_003250325.1 Paludibacter sp. | reverse complement strand
TGATAAACCAATTAGAGTACTCAACAATGGAAGAATGTCGAAAAGTTTTTTCAAATATGGTCTTACTTTTATTGCAACAGTGCTTTTAAATGCTGGTTTTCAATCAAATATAAATATTTTCAAATTTTTGTCATGTACTTAAAATTTTTTTAGTAAAAAATCAGCCAAGCACCGATTTTACAACCGCAATGGCTGCATTTTCTCCATCAATTGCTGATGAAGTTATCCCACCGGAATATCCCGAGCCTTCGCCGGCAGGGAAAAGTCCTTTAACCACAGGATGCTGACCTGTTTCCGGATCTCTTGGAATTCGTACAGCTGCTGAAGAACGGGTTTCAACTCCAACAACAATTGCATCATTGGATAAATAACCCCGCATTTTCCGATCGAATTTTTTGAATCCTTCGCGCAAACGGGAAGAAATAATATCGGGTAACCAAAAATGCATAGGAGAGGAGATCAACCCCGGTAAATAGGAACATTCAGGCAAACTTGCAGAAAGTTTTCCATTGACAAAATCAGTTAAACGTTGTGCAGGTGCCATTTGACCCTGTCCACCATTGTTTTTTAGTGCCAGTTTTTCCACATATTGTTGGAATTTCAAACCTGCCAACGGACCAAATTCATGAAATTCAGCAGGAATATCTTCTGGGCGAATTTCTACCACAATTCCCGAATTGGCGTAAGGAGAATTTCGTTGAGAAGCGGACATTCCGTTTACTACAATTTCATCTTGGTTGCTTCCGGCAGGCACAATATGTCCTCCGGGGCACATGCAAAATGAATAAACGCCACGATCATTAACCTGTTCTACAAGATTATAGCTCGCAGCAGGAAGGTATTCACCACGAGTTTTGCAATGATATTGAATGCTGTCGATAAGCGACTGTTTATGTTCTACACGAACACCCATTGCAAAGCCTTTTAATTCAATATCAATGCCTTGCTTGTAGAGCATTTCGTAGATGTCATGAGCCGAATGACCTGTAGCAAGAATTAAATGATTTGCTTCAAAAATACTACCATCGGCAGTTTTACAGCCTTTAATCTGATTGTTTTCTATAATAATCTCCGTCACTCTTTGTCCAAAATGTATTTCGCCACCATGCGATGTGATTGTGTTGCCAATGTTTTCAATCACTAATGGCAATTTATCCGAGCCTACATGAGGATGAGATTCATACAGAATATTTTCTGCAGCTCCGTGATAATGAAACAGCTTTAGAATACGTTCAGTACTACCTTTCTTTTTTGATCGGGTATACAGCTTTCCATCCGAAAAAGTTCCGGCACCGCCTTCTCCAAAGCAATAATTCGAATCTTCATTAATTCCTTTATTACGGTTAAGAAGGGCAATATCAATTTTTCGTTCATGAGCTTGCTTACCGCGTTCAAGAATGATCGGTTTTAATCCGGATTCTATTAGCTTAAGAGCGGCAAAAAGTCCGGCAGGTCCGGCTCCGATAATCAAAACAGGTGTTTTATCTCCAACATATTTGAAATCAAATTCACTCATTTCAGAATCTGGCGCTTCATCATCCCAATACACCTCATACGTAGCATTTATTTTGGGTTGAAATGACCTTGAATCGATCGACTTCTTCAATGTTCGTATTCTCTTAATTCTCTGAGGCGTTATTTGAAGTTTATCGGCAATAATCTTTTTGAGCAATTCCTCTTTGTAGGCTTGCTCAGGAGTAAGTGACAGTTGAATTTGATTGTGCATTTTTGAAACGAAAAATTGAATGACAAAGATACATAAAAACTGCTTAACATTGTAGTAAACAATTCCGATTGAGCTATTGATTTTATTGATTATTCCACAATTAAAGTATCAATTTTAATCAATTGCTCTATTAATCTGTCTGAAAATTGTTTGGGAACTGCAACCTTCATCTTACATTGTGTATCAAAATTTTGCTTGAGGATATCAACAGGAAAAGTTTTTGTGAGTTTCATAACGTCATTTAAGACTAAATAATCGAACGAAAATTCAATTGATATATCAACTGTTTTTTCAACGATTTCGGCTTGTTGCAACGCATCGAAAGCAGCTTCTTTATACGCCGTAATTAATCCACCCGTTCCTAACAAAACACCACCAAAGTACCGGATTACGATTATCAGAACATTTGTCAGGTCGAATGAGTTGATTTGTCCTAGAATAGGGCGTCCGGCAGTTCCTGAAGGTTCGCCATCATCATTTGCCCTAAACTCATCTCTTTCAAAACCAACCATATAAGCAAAACATACGTGGCGCGCATCATAATACTCTTTCCTGTAATTTTTTACTATATCCTTTGCTTCTTCAGCAGTCGCTACAGGAATGGCAAAGGAAATGAATTTACTCCCTTTTTCTTTGTATATCCCGGAAGATATTTCAGAAATTGTTTTATAAGTATCAGGCATCAAATATTTGTCAAATGTTCAGCACATACAAAGATACTATATTCGAATTAATATAAATCTAAGTTTAAATAATCTTTTTTAGCTTAATGCTCAAAACCTTTTCCAATTTTCCAATGTTTTTTTAATGGTATAATGCGATGATATGCGATTTAAGATCTGAACACTGCTCCTACGATAAATAGTTAAACGTTAAATAATTAGTATCATGACAAAATTTGAATTAACAAATATCAATCTGCATTTGGAACATGAGTTGAATCACTTGAGCCAAACAATGGATGCGCTTTATCGAAATGCATTTAAAGATGATGTTAGACAGGTTGTTTTATTTTACAAAGATGAAATTGCTGACTGGATGCTTCAGTTGAAAGATAGATTTATTTCGTGTTACGATATTCAAAACTTACTCGAATCGAAAAAAGGAACTATTCCTTTAGCTGGATTGAAAAACGCTGGAATGGGAAACAATGAAATCGAAATTATGAAAGGTGATATTATCAGACTGATGGCAAAATCCATACTCGATACGTATCTTAATTCTTTGTATAAAAAACCGGCTACATCCCGTAAAATTGAAATAAGAACCGGAAATTGGTTCTAAAAATCAGAAACTAAAAAACAGCGATTTCTTCTACAATTTTTTGTAATGGACTTGCCTTCAAAAGCAAGTCCGTTTTTTTTGAATTGCTCTCTTTTTTTATATTCAATAAAACAAAATTACAAATCATGTATTCCCGAAAATAAATGTATATTTGCACTGTTTTAAAATTAACGCCTCTTTAGCTCAGTTGGTAGAGCAATTCATTCGTAATGAATAGGTCGCGGGTTCGAGTCCCATGAGAGGCTCTATAATGCGCAAATGAAGCGCAGGCAGAATTTGTAAATATGTTGATGTTCAATAGTGGTTTACTCTCTACTTTTATCCCTGAAATTTTAATGATTTTAGGATATATATTCTGCCTTGTCTCCCCAAATTTCAATAAAGAAAATAAAGTAATTGAAGCGAAAGAAATTGCTGTTAGTCTTGAAAATCAACGAAATAAAACTGTTTTAGCTACTTATTATTTTTCTGACCATGTAATTATAGAATCTTTAATTCCTGAAAAACAGGAAGCAAAGTCGTATAGTGAAACTCAATTAAAATTTGACCTTGAAAACTTTAATACTGCCTTATCAGATGAATTTGATTTTAAGCAGTTTTCGCGTCCTCCTCCGGCTTATTGTTGAGCATTATCTTCGAAATTCTAAATAATAAATTATGATTATCCGCAAAGTGTCCTATTGTAAATTTTCGATTTAAAATCTGGAGTATAAGAAACGGCAGTAATAAGCAGTCTGTCGAATATTTTTTCTCCAAAATATCTTCTGTTGAATTTATAGCAGAACTCATTGAGATAAAA
>QKGU01000416.1 GCA_003250325.1 Paludibacter sp. | reverse complement strand
TTATTAACTTATTTTAAACAAAAACCATCTAAAAATCGTTCTACTTACAATTTGTTACATGTTCGTTTATTTTTTATCTTTTTACTGATTTAATTGATTAATAAATTCGAAAAAGAAACATTTCTACCAACTTTAAATTTATCATTTAAAAACTTATATAACAATTAATTATACACACCAATATTAAGGACAATTTCTATATTGTAACACCAAATAAAATTAATACATTTGTCGAGTCAATCATTTATTTAACCCGTTTTTATGAACTCAATTTCATCATTTGAAGAGTTAACCGCTCATCTAAAAAACATAAACATAAGGAGACGCATGGCCGTGGCAAATGCTGTGGACAGCCACACAATAGAAGCGGTACTGCAAGCAGTGGAAATGGGAATTATTGAAGCTTACATGATTGGCGATGTTGCAGCCATCGAGTCACCGGAGTTGTTTAGCCACAATCCATCTCCGTTTATTCATATTATCGATATTCCCGAAGTGCACGAAGCCACTATCGAAGCAGTGAGGATGGTAAAATCGGGCGAAGCCGACATTTTGATGAAGGGACTTGTAAATACGGATGTGCTTTTAAGGGCTATCCTCGACAAAGAAAAAGGCATTTTACCTCCCGGAAATGTATTGACTTACAACGCTGCAATGGAAATCCCCGGCTATCACAAATTGCTTTTTTTCTCCGATCCTGTCGTGATTCCTTCACCTAATTTGTATCAACGCACTGCCATGATTAAATATGCCATTCAAACGGCATACAAATTTGGCATATCGAAACCCAAAATAGCATTGATACATGCCACCGAAGTTGCCAATCCAAAGATACATTATATGCAGGATTACCTGGATATAATGCAAATGTGGCGAAACGGAGAATTTGGCGACGTGATAATGGACGGCCCGCTGGACATTTTTCTGGCTTTAGACAAAGAACGCGGAAGCATAAAGAAGGTACAAACTCCGGTGTTAGGCGATACAGACATTGTCATCTTCCCCAACTTCGAATGTGCCAATACATTTTACAAAGGACTGGCACTCTTTGCAGGTGCACAAATGGGCGGATTGTTGCAAGGAACAACCAACCCTGTAGTGTTGACTTCTCGCAGCGAAAGCATTTATTCCAAATTTTGCAGTATTGCTATTGCTTGTGTTCTCACATAAAAATGCTTTAAAAAAAGAACTGTGCTGCCTTTTCGAAAACCTTATTAAACGAATGATTTACATCTGCCGTATTCTTTCCATTCACAGGGAAAGGATTTTCGTGTGTGTAAAGGAATGGAAAATCCAACAACTCCATTCTTGAATCCGCCGTTTCTTTTCCCAACGCTTCTTCTACTCCCCAAAAAGGCATTACAATATCGTTAACCAAAGAGACTCCACTAAGTTTCGTTCCAAAATCCCGAAAAAATCGTTCCCGCTCATTTTTGTCCCGCTCCGGTGAAATCATTCTATCGAAAGCTTTTGAGGCAATATCGTTTTCATTAAAATTATACGATTTGAAATCTTTCATATAAAAATTGTACATAACATCAAAAGCACTTTTATCCATAATGCTTCTGGATTCGCCCATCATGGAACTAAAAATACCACCACCACAAAACAAAAACAATTTTGAATCGCCGAACATATTTCCGGGATTTGCCATCAAAAGTATTTCCGACAAGAATGCCCCAATAGAATAAGAAAAAATATCGATATGCGTATTTTCACAAAACAATTCGTGCTTTCCCTGTTTTATCTGCGACACCAAATAAGTCAAATCGCTCACACTTTGCCTACCGGAACTATAAAACCGATGCGGATGCTCGCTTATTCGTTTACTTAATGCTACGTTGGCAAAACTCAACGAACGGTCTTCACCATTCTGTCGGCGACGAATTTCCAGCACTTGCTGCAATTCCCTCGGATTCGACCACGACATCGGCGAACGATTCATATGGAAAGCAATGGGAAAAAGAATAACCGGTTTTCCGGTTTGAACACACAAGAACTCTGCCCACGTTAAATATTTACTCCAGTTTCGTTCGTTCAAACCATGCAAAAGTAAAATGGCTTTGTTCGTCGTCTCATATTTGGCCGGTACAAATACCGGATATAAAAAAGAAAGGTTTTCATTTATCATATCATCGGCAGGCGCCACTATTTTCTTGTTGTTGACCAACGACAAAGGCCGGCTCGAGAAATGAAAAAATCGGATACTCACATTAGAGCCTTGCAGTACAGTATCCTTTCCCAGACAAAATTGAGTGTTTAACTCCTTGTAACGACTTACGTAATCCATATTTGCTAAGTTTTAAAATTAAAACACTGCAAATTAAAAACTTACGCCTATAAAAATCCAATTTTACGGTAAACATACCCTTCTGTTGGGACAATCTTTCAAAATGAGGGGTTAAATTCAGAATAAAGGGACGAAAATAGACGACTCAGGGACAAACCCGTTTGCTTGTTTGACAAGAATAATATACTTTTGCAAATGCCATTTTCGAAATAAGACAATAAAAATGAATACTAAGATTCCTGCTTATTTGTACGAAAAAACCAATGTTCTCAGGTTGATATTTTTTACTGCAATTTTCGCATTGTTGTTTATCAATATCTTCCAACCATTTGGTTCTCAGAACTGGTATCCCAACATATCACAGTTTAAATACTTCTTTTTTTCCAGTTTGATTATCCTAATTGGAATGTTGGTTGTAGTTATCAGTCGGGTAATAATGCTGGCTTACGTAAAGAAACATGATATTCTTTATTGGCAATATGCCCTTTGGGTGTTGGCGGAAATAGTTTCCATGTCTCTATTTTATTCGCTCTTTTCCAAATTCATTCCAAAAGAAGGAATGAACCGCGATTTCATAGAGATATTTCACAATTCTACCATTAATACAAGCTTGGTATTATTGCTTCCTTATTCAATACTTTGGCTCTATTTTTCCTGGCGGGATAAAAATCTGATGCTCCAAAAGATTACTCAGGGCGAAACTGTAGCCGAAGTACAAAAGAAATCGATGATCGCTTTCCCCGACGAAAAAGGCGAAGTTAAAATTACCATAGTACTCGAAAATCTTCTTTTTGTTGATTCAGCCGATAATTATGCAACTATACATTATCTCAACAAATCAAAGATTTCTCATTTCTTGATTAGAAATTCGCTGAAATGGATGGAGGAAAACCTGACAAAGGATAGTGCTTTGGTAAGATGTCATCGTTCTTATATTGTCAATCTGGACAAAGTAAAAGTTTTGAGAAAAACGAAAGATGGTATTTTCTTGGAACTCGATGCTCTCAATACTCCCGATATACCCGTTTCGAAAACTTACTACGAAAGAGTTATGAATAAATTCTCTAAATACTCTGTTTAGTCTGCAATTTTTCAAGCTCCCAAAAGTTTCGTTTTAATAAAAGTTCAAAATCATTTAAAGGGAAACGCTCATGGATTTACTCGATTTATTAAACAAGAAACCGTATAAAATTGGCATTGCACTCAGTGGCGGTGGCATAAAAGGTCTTTGTCACGCCGGCGTTTTAAAAGCGCTGGAAGAACACAACATCAAACCCAATCTGATCTCTGGCGTAAGCTCCGGCTCAGTAGTAGGTGCTCTTTATGCTGACGGTTATTCTCCTGATGAAATTGCTACCCTTTTCGAAGACATCAGTTTTCGGCAAATGACGAAAATCCAGTTGCCCGATGGTGGATTTTTCAAAATTGATGCCTTTCAGAGTTTTCTTAATAAAAAACTGAAAGCAAAAACCTTCGAAGAATTACAAATACCATTGCGGGTTGTAGCCACCAATCTGGATAAAGGACAAAGCGTAAC
>QKGU01000143.1 GCA_003250325.1 Paludibacter sp. | reverse complement strand
GGCCGATTTAACCGGCGAAGGACTGGACGAAAAACTGCTTCTGCGTGCCGACGGAACTTCCGTCTACATGACGCAGGATATTGGAACGGCAAAACTTCGTTACAACGATTATCCTATCAACAAAATGGTTTACGTGGTAGGAAATGAACAAAACTACCATTTTCAGGTACTTTCGTTGTTGCTGGACAAGCTCGGATTCGAATGGGGAAAAAGTTTGGTACACTTTTCGTATGGCATGGTGGAGTTGCCCGAAGGCAAAATGAAAAGTCGGGAAGGAACGGTGGTGGATGCCGACGATTTAATGGCAGAAATGATAGAAACTGCCCGCGAAACGTCGCAGGAATTAGGAAAACTGGACAACTGTACACCCGAAATCGAAGAAATTGCCCGCATGGTTGGTTTGGGATCGCTCAAATATTTTATTCTGAAAGTTGATCCGCGCAAAAACATGACGTTCAATCCGAAAGAATCGATTGACTTTAATGGAAATACAGGTCCGTTTATTCAATACACACACGCCCGCATCAAATCCGTTTTACGAAAAGCGGCCGAATCGGGAATTGAGTTTGGGAAAGTTGCAAACACCAGTCTGGAAATTTCGGAGAAAGAAAGTTATCTGGTACAATTGCTAACCGAATATCCGGCAGTGGTTCGTCAGGCAGGAGAAGAATTCAGCCCTGCGTTGATTGCCAACTATATTTACGATTTGGTGAAAGAATACAATCAGTTCTATCACGATTTTTCCATACTGAAAGAAGAAAACGAAGAGTTGAAACGCTTCCGTTTGGTGTTGTCCGAGTCTATTGCCAAAATAATTAAATCGGGCATGGGACTATTAGGAATCGATGTTCCGGAAAGAATGTAAGTAGTTACAAGAATTTAGCTACAAGTTACAAGTCATAGGTCGAAAGACTACAGACCACTTCATTGTTTTCTTGTAACTTGTATATGACAATAATTATTTTCTATTACTTAGCAATCGTAGGAAGAAGTGATAATAAAACTTCAAAACGTCCGCAGGACTTTTGAACGTTTGTTTTGATATATAATTGAAAATAAACTATATAACAATCTGATTCATTAATCTCTATTTAAATTTTTAGTCTATGAGGAGCTTCTACAAAACACTTATTTTTGGCTTATTTGCAGTATTAATAGCTTCATGTTCATCCGGACATTTGGCGTATAAACATGGCGATTATTTCAAAGCCTGTTATGAAGCAATCGATAGATTAAAATCAAGTCCGAACAGCGAAAAATCTCAATTTGTACTTTCGAAATCGTATCCTATGGCTATTAAAATGGCCAATCGTGAAATTGAGAACGCAAATCTGGCCAACGAGCAAAACAAATACGATATTCTGGTAAATAAATACACCCAGATCTCACAACTTGCAAATGCCATTTATTCGTGCCCTAAAGCAAATCAGATTATTCCTAACCCGGTAGAATACACAAGAGAATTGGGCGAAGCAAAAAAGATGGCTGCCGAAAGCGCTTACCAACGCGGATTGAAAGCATTGGATGCAGGAACAATTGAACAGGCTAGAGTCGCTTACAATTATTTTATTAGTGCAAACAAATACGTGTACGGTTACAGTGATGTATTGAACAAAATTGAAGATGCAAAATACTATGGAACGTATAGAATTTTGGTTCAAAAACCTCTTACCAGTTACAAATATCAATACTCAGCGGACTTTTTCTACAATAATCTTTTGGCTGAGTTGATCAAAAGCACCGCAAATCGTTTTATTCGTTTTTATACACCCGAAGAAGCCGGCGCAGAAAACATGAACAATCCACATCAGTATCTGGTACTCGATTTTCAAAGTTTTTCGGTAGGAAATATTCGCGAGACCAACAGTTCGCAGGACGTAAAACGCGACAGTGTTGTGGTTGGAACTGTAAAAGTAGAAGGAAAAACCTACAACTCGTATGCTACGGTGAAAGCACGACTGATTACCTTCAAACGCGAAATTGTTTCGGGTGGAATACTAAACGTTGGTATTTTCGAAGCTAATTCGAACAGAAATATCCAAAACAGAAATTTTACCGGCGAATATGTATGGAGAGACAGCTGGTGTACATTTAAAGGCGACGACAGAGCGTTGACGAACGAGCAAAAACAAATGTGCGACCGCAAACCAGCAATTTCACCGGCACAACAGGATTTGTTTGTAGAATTTACGAAGCCTATTTACAGTCAGGCACTTCCCTATTTGAAATCTTTCTACAGTAATTATTAATTTCTTAGAAAGGATACTTCAAAAGAAAAAGAACGCAAATTCACGCAAGTAAACGCAAATTTATTATTCGTAATACTTCTATAAAAAACGAATCCTGATTTGCGAAAATTTGTGTGAATTTGCGTTCTGATATATCTAAGTAGTACTATAAATTCAGTACTCCCCGCAAAGCTTTGTAACCGGCAGTACTCGTTTTTAGCTGGTGCCCGTTTTTCAGCGTTAGTATCTGGCTTTGTTTTTCGTAGAGTTCAATCCGCGAAATCATTTCCACATTCACAATCGCCGAACGATGCACCCGAACAAACTGATTATCGGGCAAATGTTCCTCGAAGTATTTCATCGTTTGTTCTTTCAGGTATTTACCGTTGGAAGTGATAATCTGCACATAATCTCCATCGGCTTGTAGGTAAACAATTTCAGGAACCAGAACCACATGAATTTTCGAGCCCGACTTCACGGCGATTCTCTCAATGATTTCAATATTGGCTTCTTTTTCCTGTTTTACTTCTTCAGGTAGAGGCAATATTTCATCATTCACTTCTTCAGCTTTGGTTTCATCATTCGAATAGCTGAATTGTTGAATAATCAGCAAATAAATCAAAATTCCGATCAATCCACGTATCGGCAGTAACTGAAGCAATGCATTTGAATAAACATCCTCGTAAATCAAATAAATAACTCCATAGCCAATGCCCAACCAAAGCAGCACTGCAAGAACTCCCAACGCAATGAAGTTAATGAGCCGCTGATAATTATTCAGTATAGAATAATTTCCATACCGGATAACACTCCACAGCAAAATACCTAAAACGCCATATAACACCGCATGTACAAAGCCATCCAACACGATAACCCAAAACGGAATGGACACAAGCGAATAAACCGCATAAATTTGCAGCATCGCGTACACCACCCATAGTGCGATATATCGAATAATCTTAGCTGTATTTCCTAAAAAAGGATGTAACATATCTGGTTTTAGTCAGCGGTTTATAAAATTAATTTCTCAATTCGCCACCGCCAAATACACACGAACCTATAATCAATAATTTTCTCGACCGATCCGGCTCAGCCACTGGCATACGGTTATCCTGAAAACCTCCGAAAACGGCATCCAAATGCGTTTCTACAAACCAATCGGAAGGGACATAAATTGTGATTCCACCAAAAACCGCATTCACATCCAATCGGGTCTCACCTTCCGGCAAACTTGTTCTGCGCAAGTCTAGCGTTATTCCTCCAAAAACCGCATTCAATTCTCCTCCTTTGAACTCCGGATCGAGTACGATATGGTCGCCACTACCAAAGACACTGTTTTTTGAAAAACCTTCACCACTCAGATTTTCTCTGGTGTATTTGTGTTGATACTTATGGTGATGATATTTGTGGCTGTGTTGATGATTCCATTCGTTACAGCCCCATTTAGCTCCCCAAATACGACCGGCAATAATCAGCACTCCTGCAGCGATTAATAACAATGGCCAATACACATGTGCAAAGTTCACCGTTACTCCGGGAAAATAATCGGGATAGGCTTCAATTACTTTCGGGAACAAAAAGAAACTTCCGATTAGAAGCAAAATGGTAGCCGTAAAAAACTTTTGTCTGAACAGATGCGAAAATCCAATAACAATAAGCAGCATCGGCCACGAAATGATAACCCATTTAAGAGTCATGGGTATAAGACCAAAATTAAATCCAAGAAACAAAACGCCAACAAGCATTAAAAACAAACCAAAGCCAAGTCCTTTGGTATAGCCCGTACGAAACGAGTCTTTTACTTCATTATCCATAATAATAGTTTTTTTTTAATTTCATGTTTTAATTTCATGGTGCAAAAATACGGGCAATCAATAAATATCAATTGATAAAATCGATAAACGGCAACTATTTTCCCGACGAAAGAGCACAATTAAGGCTATAAAAATACCCTTTTTGCTTAAAAGTTAATGCAAAAAGGGTATTTATTTAGTTTCCTGAAAAATTATTTCTTCAACAAATCCCGAATTTCAGTAAGTAACAATTCTTCTTTTGTTGGTGCAGGAGGTGGTGGTGGAGGCGCTGGAGCTTCTTTTTTCTTTGTCATCTGATTCAGTCCTTTTATAAACATGAAAATGACAAACGCAACAATCAGAAAATCGAATGTTACCTGAATAAAATTGCCATAGTTTAGCGTTACTGCAGCTTTTTCAACGCCATCTATTGTTTCTGCAGCTTTAATTGTCCACTTTAAATCAGTGAAATTGACCCCACCGACCAACAATCCAATAACAGGCATTATTACATCGGCGACCAGCGAAGCGATTATTTTCCCAAATGCTCCACCAATAATTACACCGATGGCCAGGTCGACGACATTACCACGCATAGCAAAATCTTTAAATTCTTTCAGTAAGCTCATAATCATTCATTTATTTTAATAATTAAACAAAATCTTATTTTCTAACAATTGTTGGGAGTATTTTGTTCATTTTTAAGCAAAAACACAGTAAAATTCTATGAGTTTCTACATTTTTATCACTATAAATTTAGAGGATTAAAACATTTGATAATATATTTTGGTTATAAATTATAAATAATGATAAAACTTGTATTGTAACCAAAATCAACAACCTATTCATTTACACATGAACAAAAGAAATATAATTTTTGCCGTTGCACTCATTGTTTCGCAACTTGCATACAGTCAAACATCGGAAAACAAGTACTCTCTTGGATTAAATTTCGCCAAAAACGAATATAATGGCGATTATGGCAACGGAGTATTCAACTTTCGTCAACCAACATATGGTGCTTTTGGGCTAACACTCTCCAGATTCCTGTCTCCATCGTTCGATATTGGCCTACGAATGACAACAGGAAATTATGGTTATCGCCAGAATACGGAAAATCAATTTGCAGGAGCAAAATTTGATCTTTCGTTGTTAGGTTACTATAAGCTCAATAATGGCTATTTTTTGGCTGAAAAGTCAAGGTTTTCTCCATTTGTTTCGCTTGGGTTGGGTTTTGCATCCTATTCTTACAACAATGATGCCTATCCATGGCCAACCATAATTCTTGGTAAATCTGATTTTATAGTTCCTATCGGAGCTGGTTTAAAATATCGCCTTAACGGGAATTTGTCAGTTCAATATCAATATTCGTATAATTTCACTAGCAGCGATGTGCATGACCAAAACATAAGCGGAGGAGTGGTAAATACTTATTTTGGTTCCGAAAGTCACCCAGGTATGAAACCCGGGAACGATGCATTCGGACAACACATGATAGGAATTGTTTTCACATTTGGCAAACAAAGGGATTCCGACCACGACGGAATTGTTGACAAATTTGATATTTGTCC
Organism: Paludibacter sp.; assembly: GCA_003250325.1. Classification (GTDB taxonomy): domain Bacteria; phylum Bacteroidota; class Bacteroidia; order Bacteroidales; family Paludibacteraceae; genus Paludibacter. The sequence continues at coordinate 2,232 of QKGU01000143.1, read as the reverse complement.
AGACACACCTCTAAATGCAAGAGTTGATGAAGACGGCTGTCCCGTAGACTCCGATCATGATGGAGTTCCCGATTATCTTGATCAATGTGGAAATACACCACCACGCGTAAAAGTGGACGAATCGGGTTGTCCGCTCGACAGCGACAAAGACGGCATTCCGGATTATATGGACAAATGATTTCACTGAAAATTAATTACATAAAAAGTATCCTTTTGAGAACTAATTCTTAAAGGGATTTTTTATTCCCTTACGGATTGATAATTATTTACAATTAATTGCATCAGAATCACTTTTTATGCAAAGCGAAACTTTCATATTTGATAAAAATTGACTACTTTTGCGCTCAAATTATCAAACTATAAATTATCAGTCAATATGGTACATTATTCAGAACTCGGATTGGTGAATACCAAAGAGTTATTTCAAAAAGCGATTGAAGGTAAATATGCAATTCCTGCATTCAACTTCAACAACATGGAACAACTTCAGGCTATCGTTTCTGCCTGCGTTGAAACAAATTCTCCTGTAATTCTTCAGGTATCGAGCGGTGCGCGTAAATATGCGAACCAAACTTTGCTTCGCTACATGGCTCAGGGAGCTGTTGAATACGCAAAAGAATTGGGTAAAAACATTCCAATCGTACTTCACCTTGACCACGGTGATACTTTCGAACTTTGCAAAAGCTGTATCGACTCAGGTTTCTCTTCAGTTATGATCGATGGTTCTCATCACTCATACGAAGATAACATTGCTCTTACAAAACAAGTTGTAGAATACGCTCACGCTCATGGCGTAACTGTAGAAGGCGAACTTGGTGTATTAGCTGGTGTTGAAGATGACGTTGTGGCAGAGCACCACACTTACACTCGTCCTGAAGAAGTGGTTGACTTCGTTACCCGCACAGGTGTTGACTCATTGGCTATCTCAATCGGTACTTCTCACGGTGCTAACAAATTTACTCCGGCTCAATGTACTAAAGACGAAAACGGAATTTTGATTCCTCCTCCATTGCGTTTCGACATTTTGGAAGAAATCGAAAAACAAATTCCTGGTTTCCCTATCGTTCTTCACGGAGCATCTTCAGTTCCACAGGAATATGTAGCTACTATTAACCAATACGGTGGTGCATTGAAAGATTCTATCGGTATTCCTGAAGAACAACTTCGTCGTGCAGCTTCTTCTGCAGTTTGTAAAATCAATATCGATTCAGACGGTCGTTTGGCTATGACAGCTGCTATCCGCGAAGTATTTGCAAACAAACCAGCAGAGTTTGATCCACGTAAATATATCGGTCCAGCTCGTGACGAATTGAAGAAACTTTACTCACACAAAACTGTAAACGTTTTGGGTAGCGCAGGTAAAGCTTAATTTGAAAATTAAGCCCATCTTAGGGCAAGACAATAAAAAAAGAGAAACAACTATTTAAGTTGTTTCTCTTTTCTATTTATACTCTATCACTTCGCCCAATTCATCACATTTGCCGGTGAACGTTTAAAATGAAGTTCGTTAGCCATAAATTCCATATATGGTTGTACATGCTTGAAAAATGCATAATACCCTTCACAAAGATAGTTTAATCCGGGTTCTCCATCCGCAGTACTTATAATTCTGTTCTTCGGACATTCACCGTTACACATCCTCAGGAATTCGCATTTACGGCATTGAGTTGGTAATGTGTCACGTTTGTCTGCACCAAATCGCAATTGCTTTTGAGAGAAAACCATTTCGTAAATGGTATGGGTTTTAATATTACCGATTTTATACTCCGGGAAAACATAATGATCGCAAGCATACACATCGCCATTAAATTCCATTACAGTAGCATGACCACAGGTTTCTCCAAAAATACAGACACCGGGTTGCTCACCAACCGTGCCGGCCAATGTAGCATCAAAAAGCTGAACAAAATATTGCCCCACATCTTTCTTTACCCATTCATCAAATATACTGATATAAAACTGACCAAACTTCTTCGCATTCACTGTCCATGGAGCGAGTTTAGCTTCATCGCTGCCAATTCCATCAGGAGGAAGCAAATGCAATCCGTCCGGTCGACTTTCGGTTATTTTCTCAACGATGGGCGAAAATTGCATGTAATGGCTGCCAATTTCTTTAAAGAAATTATATATCTCCAGCGGATAATCAACGTTATAGTCATTAATCACCGAAAGTGTATTGAACTCAACGCCATGTTTCTGCATGAGTTCAATTCCTTTCATCACCTGCTTGAA
>QKGU01000384.1 GCA_003250325.1 Paludibacter sp. | reverse complement strand
GAAATACCAATATAATTAATGGCTTTACTCCATAATTGAACTCCCCAACCCCATAAAAAAGAGGCAGCTGCCATTTTAAGTAATACATCGGTAGGCACGCTGCTAAGCACAATACCAAAATCTTTAATTAAAAATAATGAAGTAAGAATTGGTAAAATCAAGAGCATTATAAAAAAATAGAGTCCCCAGGTATTTTCGTACTTATACTCTTTTGTAAATTTCTCAGGTAAGGCATAAAAGCCCAGCATAACACCAGCAAGAACTGCTAATAAAATTCCTTGAATCATAAATTGTGTTTATTAGATTGTTAGTTAATGTTTTCAGATTTTTCATTTTTAGTTTTGAAAAATGCTAGAATGTGAGTTTTAAAACTGTTGTACTTTCGAAGGGTTTTTCAGGCGAAGTAAATGTATTAGGAGAATCAGGTATATTTGGACCATTCTGCCAACGATGCGTTTCGCAGCAGAATCCACGGAATTTTCCATATTCTTCGTTTGAATTGCGTTGTAATTTGTTAGAAGTATATTTTCCAGTGTAAAAGAGCATACAGGGTTCTGTAGAAAACACTTCCAGTTTTCTGTTTGTTTCAGGCTCAATAACTTCTGCAACTTTAAGTAACTTAGTTTCTAAATTATCGAAAACGTAAAAATGCTCGAATCCATCACCCAGGTCATTTTGGATTTCAGCAATTACCTGTCCACTTTGAAGATTATTAATTGTATCGGAAACATCAAGAATTTTACCAGTTGCAGCTCCTGAATTATCCATTTCCTGAAGCTTATTGCTGTAAACTTTTACTTGATGCGTTTCGACTGTATTTTTAAACCCCGAAAGATTAAAATAGCTGTGATTTGTGAATGAGAGTGGAGTCGTTTTGTCCGTTGTTGCATGGTAATTAAAACGGATTTCATTTTCATTTGTCAATTCCATTTTCAGATTAATAAATACATTACCGGGAAACCCTTCTTCGCCATCGAAACTTTGTAATGTGAAATGAACTCCAACTGTTTCATTGGTTTCAAATTGCTTTGCATCCCATATTTTTTTATCGAACCCAGCTAACCCGCCATGTAAATTGTTATTTCCACAATTCTTTGCTAAACGATAATCAACATCATTTAATTTAAATGTAGCATCTTTTATTTGAGAACAGTATCTGCCAACTGTGCAACCGAAATAAGGTGCATTTTCCAAATAATCTTCAGAAAAATATGCTTCTAATGTATCGAAACCACAAGAAACTGAAGTTGGGTTTCCGGCTTTATCCCGAATAATAATGGAAGTAATAGTAGCTCCATAATTCATCACTTTTATTGTCATACCTGAATTATTTTCAAGCGTAAAAAGTTTTACTTCTTTTCCGTTTAAATAACCAAAATTTACCTCGTGTAGTTTCATGTTATGTTCTTTATTTCGAAGATTATAAAAGGGTGTAGAAGACCTGAATTGAAATTGACAACAAACCAAAAACCGCTACACCCTTATATTTATTAAATACTATTTCATACTTTTAGGATAGTATTTTTCAAATACTTTTTCATCAATATGAATGCCTAAACCTGGTTCTTCTGTTGCACGAATCCAACCATCTTTAGCCATAAATGAATCACCACACATTTCTTTTCGAAGTGCAAAAGAGCCTCCACTGGTTATATATTCAGCTGCTAATGTATTAGTTGTAGCAGTTAATACATGAATAGCAGCAGATACTCCAACCGAAGCATGAATATGAGGAGCTAATGGAACATTCATTGATTCTGCCATTGCAGCTACACGCATTGTTTCAGTAATACCACCAGCGTGAATAACATCAGGTTGAATAATGTTAACAGCACGTCTTTGTAACACTTCACGGAATTCGTAGCGTGTATAATAGTTTTCACCAGCAGCTACCGGTACTTCAATTGAAGTTGTAAGTGCAGCCATGCCATCCAAATCATTAATAGGAAGTGGTTCTTCAATAAAAGTAAGATTGAAGGCAGCTAGTTCACGGGCAATTTTTGAAACAGAGTGATATGAAAAACTTTGGTTAGCATCAACCATAATACCTAAATCAGGTCCAAGAGCTTTACGAACAGCTTCGACATTTAATAAATCTTGTTTCTCGCCAAAACCTACTTTCATTTTAACTCCTTTAAAGCCTTGATCAGCATAACTTTTAGCTTCATCACCACATTCTTCAGGAGTAAGAGCTCTACCTCCTTTTCCGAAAAAACCACTTGCATAAGCAGGAATTTTGTCGAAAGTACGACCACCTAAAAGATTGTAGACTGGAGTTTTTAAAATTTTACCAACAAGGTCATAAAGAGCAATATCAATACCAGCTATGGCTGTTATGATAGCACCTTTTTGTCCGAGAGCATAAGAGCTTGTTCCTTTACCTACCATTTTTTCGTACAAACGAGCACGATCAAATACACTCTCACCAATAATCATTGGTTTAAGTTTGTGATCAACCATTGCTTTGAAAATTGGAATTCCACCACCATGAATTGGACCGATTTCGCCATATCCGAAAGTACCGTCTTCGGCAGTAATTTTCACAATAACTGTGTTCCAGGTATACCAAATACCAGTTGCATCCAATGATGGTTCTTCTAATGGAAATTCAACAGGGAAAGCTTCTACTTTAGTAATTTTCATGTCTTAAAAATATTATTTAGTTAAATAGAGATATATGTTTTAATAATTAATGACAGCAGCCATTTGAATGAGAGTCAGCTTCTTGAGCGCCATCGGCACTTTTTAAATGTTTTTTAAACGCCTGAGCGATTTTAACACTTGGCAGTGGTGGGCAACCTCCAATAAATGTACCTTCAATTTTTGCGTTTTTTGCACAATCTCCCATGAGATAAACATTTTTATATTTTTTTTGAGGTAGCGGTGCATTATATCCGATAATGATACAGATTTCTTCAAGATCGTCAATTACATTTTCGTATGTTAACCTTTTGATTGTAGCTCCTACTTGTGCAAGACAAAAACGACATGAACCTCCTGCAAATATTTTGATGTTTTTATGTGCTCCAATTGGGTTCCATATAGCTGCACGCTTAAAGTGTTTCATTACAGCTTCAATTGTTTCACCTTTTACATCTATTTGATCCATAACACCAATACCAATACCTTCGGTGTGTCCCAGACGAGTGATTGGAACTTCATCGGGCTCAAATCCCATAATCTTTCCACAAACTGCATCGAGAGCTACAACATCGGTAGACGAAACAATCAAGTTCATTATTACCGGATCTGTATAAATTGGTCCGTAACCTTCACCTGCAATTAAACCATCAACAATATTTAGAGTCGGTTTTGCAACACGTAGTATATCTACCATCTTCCAGGGGAAAGCTTCGTTGTGAAAGTTTTGCTTATCTTCTACACTGAAAACCCCTTGCATGCTTTTCATTCCGACTGTAATTTCTGTTTGACAATGCGTTTTTAGCTTTGGAATTGCAATAAAAGCATCAGCCTCAACAATGGTTTTAGGAATTCCAATTGTTTCGAACACTGCACCATTTGGAACTTCAACCTGGATAAATTCTTCTTCATCCCAACCAACGATCTCGCCACCAGCACGTCTAATAACTTCGCCCAAACCTGTAGCCTCAAATGTTTGACGAGGTCCCGAAGCAATGTGTTTCAGGTTGACAGATTTTCCTTCTGCTACAATAACGCGTTCAATTCCATAGTCTTTCAGCATGCCAATTGCAGCTTCAAGAACCCGGGGATCAGTTACAACTGAACCTCCGGTTGTTTTGAAGGGAACTTCCACCAAATTAGGCTTAACAACTACTGTTTTTGCATTTCCAAGTATTGATTCTAAACCACCAATCAA